>CAJKCQ010000001.1 GCA_905198475.1 uncultured Sutterella sp.
CCTGGAAGGTTCCGTTCTTTTTGTTCGGATTGAGGAGGCATCCTTCAGGAATTTCAGGGTACTTGGAATAGTCGACTTTCATGGCGGAACTACATATATGATATATATGTATTCTACCGCAATTTTATGGCTAATGCAAGCGAAAAACTACTAAAAACATATGGATGATGTTTATTTGGTACAAATTTCGCGATTAGTCGACCGTTCGCCCTGTTCCGGGAGCGCCGGATGATCCTCGACCGCCCCTCCGCGCTACTGCGCGTCGCGCATGACGTCCACGCCCTCGGGAACGCGGAGCACGAAGCGCTCCGGGGCGGGGGTGCCCGGCGTGAAGCGCGTGAAGCGGATCCGGGTCGCCTGTCCGAAGGCATCGACGAGCCCGAGCGCGTTGGGCAGTCCCGACGCGTCGAAGGCGACCTCGATGCGCTCAAAGCCGCCGGCGGCCTCCCTGGGGGTGAGCGACACCACGCCGGGCTCGGCCACCACGACCCAGTCCGCGGGGATGCGGCCCGCGCCGAAGAGCACCGCCGCGGGCGTGGCCGCCACCGCGTCGGTCATCTTCTTCTCGGTCACCTGCATGAGGTCCTCGTCGTAGATCCGGACCATTTCGCCGTCGCCCACGATGCGCTGCCGGTAGGGCTTGAGGTACTGCCAGTCGAACTTCGAGGGGCGCAGAAACGCGAATTCGCCCGAAGCGGCGCCCGTGCGGCGCCCCTCGCGGGTGATCGTCTCCTGCTCGAAGGCGCCCGAGGCGCACGCCACCCCCGAGAGGAACTTCTCGAGGAGAGTGCGCCCGTCGGGCGCTTCGGCCGCCCGGACGCGGCCGGACGGAAGGCCGAGGGAGAGCGCGGCCGCGAGCGCGGCCGCGCCGCAAAGGAGGCTGCGGCGCGAGGCGCCGGGCTGGGAGGCGTGAAGCATGGTCGGGATTCCTGAATCAGTCGCGCGTGGGCACGAGGATGGTGCGCTTGCCCATCGCGGTGGGCTTTGAGACGATGCCCGCGGTCTCCATCGCTTCGAGGAGGTTCGCGGCGCGGTTGTAGCCGATGCCGAGCTGGCGCTGCACGTAGGAGATCGAGGCGCGCTTCTCCTCGAGCACGATCGCGACGGCCCGGTCGTAGAGCGGATCGGCCTCGCCCGCGCGGCGCCCGGGGTCGTCGTCGGCGCCCGCCTCCGCATCGTCGGCGGACTCGGTCACGCCCTCGACGTAGGAGGGAGAGCCCATCTCCTTGAGCTTCTCGGCGACGCGCATCACCTCGCCGTCGGCGACGAAGCACCCTTGGATGCGGGTGGCGCCGGGGTGGCCCGGGCGATGGAGCAGCATGTCGCCGTTGCCGAGGAGCTGCTCGGCTCCGGATTCGCCGAGGATCACGCGGCTGTCGATCGTGGAGGCGACCTGGAAGGAGATGCGCGTCGGCACGTTCGCCTTGATGAGCGAGGTGACGACGTCCACGGACGGACGCTGCGTCGCGAGGATGAGGTGGATGCCCGCCGCGCGCGCCTTCTGCGTGAGGCGGGTGATCTCGCCCTCGACCTCCTTGCGGTTCGTGAGCATCAGGTCGGCGAGCTCGTCGACCACGCAGACGATGAAGGGCCAGGGCTCGAGCACGCCCGCGAGCGGATCGTCCTTGGCGGCGCCCGGGTCGCGGATCGGCTCACCGCGGCGGGCGGCCTCCGAGACCTTCTCGTTGTAGGCGGAGAACTGGCGCACGCCGATGCGACTCATCACGGCGTAGCGGCGGTCCATCTCGTGGGTGAGCCACTTGAGCGCGGCGCTCGCCTTGTTCATGTCCGTTACCACCGGGGTGAGCAGATGCGGGATGCCGTTGTAGAGCGAGAACTCGAGCATCTTCGGGTCGATCAGCACGAGGCGCAGCGTCTCGGGCGAATTGCGGTAGAGCATCGAGAGGATCATCGCGTTGATGCCGACCGACTTGCCCGATCCGGTCGTGCCGGCGACGAGAAGGTGCGGCGTCTTCGCGAGGTCCATCACGAAGGGCTTGCCTGCGATGTCCTTGCCCATTGCGAGCGTGAGCGCGGAGCGGCTCGCCCTGAAGGCGTCGCTCTCGATGATCTCCTTGAGGCGCACCATCTCGCGCACGGGATTGGGCACCTCGATGCCGATGCAGCTCGTGCCGGGAATCGAGAGCACGATGCGCACGGCCTGCACGCCGAGGGCGCGCCTCAGGTCGTCGCGCACGCCCTCGATCTGCGAGCCCTTGACGCCCGGACCCGGCTCGATCCAGTACTGCGTGATCACGGGACCGGGCTGCACGCCCTTCACCTCGGCGGGGATTCCGTAGTTGCGCAGCTTCGCCACGATGAGGCGGCTCGTCATCTGGATGGTCTCCTCGTCGGTGCGGCGCCGCGCAGGGTCCGCGTCGTCAAGGAGCGCAACGTCGGGGAGCCCGGTGGAGGAGGCGGCCGCGGGCACGGCGGGCGCGGGCTTCCAGGCGGGCGCCGAGGGCGGCGGGGAGGCAAAGGGAGCGGCGGGAGCGCAGGCAGCCGTCCGCACGGGCGCCTCGGGGGCGGCGGGCGCCTCCTCGGGACGCTCCTGCGCGAGCGTGGCCGAAGTGAAGACGGGCACCACGGACGGACGCGCGGGCTCCGGTTCCGGCGCGGGCGCGGGTTCGGGAGCGGCCGCTCTGGAGCGCAGAAGACGCGAGAGAATCTTCTCGTCGATGAAGCGGCCCGTCGTTTCGGCGACGTCCGTCCAGGAGAAGTCCATGAGGAGCGAGAGCCCGATCGCGACGAGAAGGAGAAAGACGACGAGCGCGACGCCCGAGCCCACGTAGTGCACGACGGCGAAGGCGAGCGTGCCTCCGAGCACGCCGCCCGGACCGTATGGCAGGTCCGCGCCGAAGACGAAGAGCCGCAGTGCCTCGAGCGAGGTGGAGCCCACCATCAGGGCGCAGAGGCCGAAGAACGCCGTGAACTTCGGCGGATTGATCCGCTCGGGGTTCGTCTCCCCATGGGCGGCGCGCACGCGCGAGCGGAAGGCGAAGAAGGCGACCATCACGAGCCCGAGCACGAGCCACCAGGCCGAAGCGCCGAAGGCGCCGAGCAGCATGTCCGCCGTCCAGGCGCCCCAGACGCCGCAGACGTTCGAGGCGGGTCGGGCGGTCGCGACCGAGAAGGCCGGGTCCGCGGGCGAATAGGTCGCGAACGATGCGGCGAGCACGAGGGCGAGCGGCACGGAAAAGATCCAGCTCCGCTCCCAGAAAAAGCGCGCGAGGCCGATGAAGGCGTCCGCCACGCGCGCGCGCATCACGCTTCTCGCCTCGGTGCGCCGGCGGCGGCGCTCCGCGCGCGCCTCCTCGGCCTCCTGTGCGGCCTGAAGTTCGGCCGGACTCGGGGCGTCGGCTTCATCGGCGCCGGGCGTCTTCTCCTTCGGAGCCTTGCTGCGGGTGTTCTTCTTCGCCATTGCGTTGGGTCGTCGTTTGTGAAAATCCGATCCGTTGATTCTAATGAGACGACGCCTGCGCTCCCCGTGAAGTCCCATAATGAGACTTCCGGCAACGAATTCCGCCCGCCGCCGCGAGGCCGCCCGAAGTCTTCGGGCGCGCGCCGGCGCGGCCGGGCACTCATTGAGAGAAAAGCAATGCAGAACACCAAGCACGCCCGCGTCGTCATCCTCGGCTCCGGCCCCGCCGGCTGGACGGCCGCCGTCTACGCCGCCCGCGCGAACCTCCGCCCCGTCGTCATCACCGGCATGGAGGCGGGCGGCCAGCTCATGACCACCTCGGAAGTGGACAACTGGCCGGGTGCCGTCGACGGCGTCCAGGGGCCCGAACTCATGGAGCGCATGCAGAAGCACGCCGAGCGCTTCGGCACCGAGGTGGTCTACGACCTCGTGAAGAAGGTCGACCTCTCCAAGCGCCCCTTCACGCTTACGACTGATCTCGGAGACGTCTGGACGTGCGACGCCCTCATCGTCGCCACGGGCGCCTCGGCCAAGTACCTTGGTCTTCCGAGCGAGGAGGCCTACAAGGGCCGTGGCGTCTCGGCCTGCGCGACCTGCGACGGGTTCTTCTACAAGGGCCGTCCGGTCGCCGTCGTGGGCGGCGGCAACGCCGCCGTCGAGGAGGCGCTCTACCTCGCCAACATCGCCTCGAAGGTGACGCTCGTGCACCGGCGCGACACCTTCCGCGCCGAGCCGATCCTCGTCGACCAGCTCCACGCGCAGGTGGCCGCGGGCCGCATCGAGCTCGCGCTCAACCGCACCGTGGCGGAGATCCTCGGCGATCAAAAGGGCGTGACGGGGCTCGCGCTCGCCGACGCCGAGGGTCGCCGCTCCGAGGTTGCGCTCGAGGGCGTCTTCATCGCGATCGGCCACCACCCGAACACCGCGCTCTTCGAGGGGCAGCTCACGCTCAAGAACGGCTACGTCGTCACCGCCGGGACGGGTTCGGCTGCGGCGAGCGCGACGAACGTGCCCGGCGTCTTCGCCGCGGGCGACGTGCAGGACCAGGTCTACCGCCAGGCGGTCACGTCGGCCGCCGCGGGCTGCATGGCCGCGCTCGACGCGCAGCGCTTCCTCGAAGCTGAGGAGGCCCGGAGCGGCCACTGACCGGGCGCTCCGTTTTTTCCCTTTTGAGAGGCAGTTCAAAAGAAATGGCTCAGTATCACGATCTCTCCGAGCTCAAGAAGCTCTCGCGCGACCTCAAGGCGCAGGCCGAGGCGGCCGCCGAGGAGAAGAAGCGCCGGGCGGCCGAATCGCGGCGCCTCAACGCCGCGGGCGACCAGTTCCGCGCGGCGATGAAGGAGTTGGGCGTCGCGCCCACGGACCGCACCCGCGGCCGCGTGCAGAAGGCCTTCCCGAAGCCCGCGCCGGTGGCGCGCCAGCAGGAGGCCGAAAAGGCCGAGGTGCTCGCCGCCTCCCTCTCGGACGAATGCGATCCGGTGGTCTTCCTCGAGAGCGAGGACGGCCTGATGTTCCGCCGCCCCGACGTGCCCCCTGAAATTCCGCGCCGGCTCTACCGCGGCGAATGGACCGTGCAGGCGCACATCGACCTGCACGGGCTCTTCGTGGACGAGGCGCGCGAGGCGGTGGCGAAGTTCATCCGCGACGCGCGAATCCACGGCCACCGGTGCCTGCGCATCGTCCACGGCAAGGGCTACAACTCCGAGGGCGGCCACAGCGTCCTCAAGGAGATGGTGCGCCGCTGGCTCAAGCAGAAGTCCGAGGTGATGGCCTTCGTGCAGGCGCCCCCGCACGACGGCGACTCGGGCGCGGTGATTGTGCTGCTCGACCAGAAGCGGCGCTTCCAGCCCTGAGCGCCGCCCCTACCGGAGGAGGAACCCCCATGATGTTTGGCGACCCCGTCTTCGCCGCGCTCGCGCAGTCCACCGAATGGCTCGACACGATCGGCATCCTCGGCTTCGCACTTGCGGGCATCCTCGCCGCGCAGGGCCGCGGCGTGGACCCCGTGGGCGTGTTCATCCTCGCCTTCACGAGTGCATTCGGCGGCCTCACGATCCGGGACCTGCTCCTGGATCTCCGGCCCTTCTACTGGGCCTCGCACGACGCCTTCACCTGGGTGATCATCATCTTCACGATCTTCGCGCCGCGCATCGTCCGGCGCTTCTCGCGCTCGACCGCCCACGAAGTCTTCCTCTGGGCGGACGCGGTGGGGCTCGGCGTCTTCTGCGCCTCCGGCACGCTCCTCGCCTGGGAGAAGGGAATGCCCCCGCTCTCGTGCGCCCTCGTGGGCACGGCGACGGGCATTCTCGGCGGCGTGATGCGCGACGTGCTCCTCAACCGCCTCCCGGCGGCGCTCTCAGACAAGAAGCCCTACGGGCTCGCGGGCTTCATCGGCTGCTGGCTCTCAATCATCCTGCTCTGCGACGGCGTGCGGCCCGCGTCGGTCCTCTACGTCACCGCCTTCACGATCGTGCTGCTGCGCATGTTCACCCTCAAGGTGAACTGGGAGATCCGCTACCGCACCGAACTCGCCCGCCGCATCTTTCCGGGCAACGGCCCGGTCTCGATCGCGCGGATCCTCAGGCGGCGCGGTGTCAAGGCGGAGAAGACGCAGAAGGCGGTGAAGCCCGCCGTGCGCGCTCCGCGCGTGCGCCGCGCTCCCGACCCGGCCTCGTTCTCGGCGAACGACGAGGCGCTGCGCGTGCAGGCGCGCGCAAAAGAAAAGTCCGCCAACCTGCCGTCGGCGGACCCTTCCAAAAAGCCGGAGAAATAGGCGCGCGCCACTCGGTCGGGAGGAGGCGTCCCCCGGCCGCGCGGCACGCCTCAGGGCGCGGGCTCGATCAGACCGCCGCTTCGCCCGTCTCGCCGGTGCGGATGCGGATCACCTGCTCCACGTCGAAGACGAAGATCTTGCCGTCGCCGATCTTGCCCGTGTGCGCCGTACGCCGGATCGCCTCCACCGCCTGGTCGGCGATGTCGTCGGAGACCACGGTCTCGACCTTGAGCTTGGGGAGGAAGTCCACGATGTACTCTGCTCCTCGGTAGAGCTCCGTGTGGCCCTTCTGACGGCCGAAGCCCTTCACTTCCGTTACCGTCAGCCCGTGCACGCCGGCCTCGCCGAGCGCTTCGCGGACGTCGTCAAGCTTGAAGGGCTTGATCACGGCGACGATCTGCTTCATGTTCTGCTTCTCCTAGAGATGAAGAAGCCGGTGTCTCCATCACGCCCGAAGCGAGATGGAGGCGCACCGGCTACGGTTCCCGTCGAGGGCGCACTCACGACTGTCGCGTCCGCCCCGCATGGAACTTACTCCGCCTTGGCGGCCTTCTTGGCCTTGGCCGGCTCGACGGACTCGTCGGCGGGCTTCACTTCGGCGGGACGGCCGACGCGGTACTCGTAGAGCGAGACGTCCTTCACGCGCACGCCGAACTTCGGATCGTTGTTGGGCGAGTGCCAGACGTCGCGCTTCTGACGCCAGGCGTTGATGAAGGCGACCACGTTCTGCGGCATCGCGTTGCTGTCCGAGATTTCATTGATCGTAAACTGCTGGCCTCCGACGAGGAAGAGCTGCAGCTGATGAATGAAGGGACCCTTGGCAGCGGCGGGCTGCTCGGACGGTTGGGACTGTTGGTTCTCTGTCATTTTGTTTTCTGCCTTTTTGTTCGTCAAAAATGATTGCTTATTCCGCGTCGGTCAGGCAGGGAATAAGCGGATAACTTTAACATGCATCCGTCTTCCCCCGCCCTTTGAGAACGCATCGGATTTGCGCAAACGCTACTTTCCGAGCGCGTCGGCCGTCTCGCGGGCGAGCCGGCGCGCAAGCTCCGGATCGTCGGCCTCGACCATCACGCGCAGTAGCGGCTCCGTGCCCGAAGGACGGATGAGGACGCGCCCGCGTCCGGCGACGGCGGCCTCGGCGCGCGCGACCGCGGCCATGAAGTTGCGGTCGCTCTTCCAGTCGCTGCCCTTCGCGAGGGGCTGGTTGACGAGCACCTGCGGCATGAGCACGAGGTCGGCCGTGAGCTCGGCGAGCGTCTTCCCGGTGCGGCGCACGGCCGAGAGGACCTGCAGCGCGCTCACGATGCCGTCGCCCGTCGTCTGCCGGTCGAGCGCGAGGATGTGGCCGGAGGTTTCACCGCCGAAGCGCCACCCGCGCGCGAGGAGCTGCTCGAGGACGTAGCGGTCGCCCACCCTGGCGCGCGCGAAGGGGACGCCCAGTTCGGCGAGGCGCTTCTCCAGCCCGTAGTTCGTCATCAGCGTGCCCACAACGCCCTCGACCGCGCCGCGGCGCATGCGGTCGCGCACGATCACGTAGAGGAGCTGGTCGCCGTCGTAGATCCGCCCCTCGGGGTCGGCCATGATCAGGCGGTCGGCGTCGCCGTCAAGGCTCACCGCGATCCCGCAGCCGTGCTCGCGGCAGAGCTCCGCGAGGTGCTCGGTGTGGGTCGCCCCCACGCCGCGGTTGATGTTGAAGCCGTCGGGCGAGGCGCCCACGGCGACCACGTCGGCGCCGAGCTCATGGAAGACGTCGGGCGCGACGTGGTACGCCGCCCCGTTGGCGCAGTCCACGAGGATGCGCATGCCCTTGAGATCCACGTCGTCGTCGATCGTGGACTTGCAGAATTCGATGTAGCGCCCCGAGGCGTCGTCGAGGCGCTTCGCCTTGCCGAGTTCGGACGAGGCAACGCAGTCGAACCCGCGGTCGATCTCCGCCTCGATCTCGAGCTCCCAGGCGTCGGGGAGCTTCTGCCCGGCCCCGGAGAAGAACTTGATGCCGTTGTCGTCGTAGGGGTTGTGGCTCGCCGAGATGACGACGCCCGCCGAGAGGCGCAGCGCCCGCGTGAGGTACGCCACCGCCGGCGTCGGAATCGGCCCGCAGAGCACGACGTCCACGCCCGCCGAGGAGAACCCCGCCTGGAGGGCCGCCTCGAGCATGTAGCCCGAGACGCGCGTGTCCTTGCCGATCAGCACCGCCGCGCGGCCGTCGGCGGCGTGGCGCCTCAGCACCCGTCCGGCCGCCTGACCGAGCTTCATCACGAAGTCGGGCGTGATGGGGCTCACGCCCACCTTGCCGCGCACGCCGTCCGTGCCGAAATAACGTCGTTCCATCTTCTTCTCCTTCGGGTGTGGTCCGGTTGCGCACGGGTGGTGCCGCCGCCCCGAACCCTGTTCAGTCAAGCCTAGAGCAGGCGCAGCCGCTAGTCGAGCCGCAGCGCGCGTAGTTCGATCCGGCGCTGCGCTTCGCGCAGCGCCCGCAGAACCGCAAAGGCGTCCGCCGTCTCGCGCACGTCGTGCACGCGCACGATCTGCGCGCCGCGCTCGACGCAGAGGAGCGCGGCGGCGGCACTCGCCGCGGCGCGCTCCTGCGGGGCCTCGCGCCCCGTGACGGCCCCGAGGCTGCGCTTTCGCGAAACGGCCGTCATGAAGGGCTGCCCCGATGCGGCGAAGCGCGCCGTCGCGGCGAGGAGCTCGAAGTTCTGCACGGGGCCCTTGCCGAAGCCGAAGCCCGGATCCCAGCAGATCCGCTCGGGCGCGACGCCCGCGGCTTCGAGCGCCGCCTGGCGCTCCTCGAGGTAGCGCTGCACCTCGGCGACGACGTCGCCCTGAACGGGCTCGTGCGCCCAGTGCATGACGACGAGGCCGCAGTCGGTCGCCGCGGCCGCCTCGAGGGCGCCGGGGAGCTCAAAAGCGCGCACGTCGTTGAGGATCCGGGCGCCCGCTGCGGCCGCCTCCGTCATGATCTCGGGGCGCGAGGTGTCCACCGAAACGAAGAACCCCTCCGCGGCGAGGGCCTTCACGACCGGGATCACCCGGCGGCGCTCCTCGTCGAGCGGCACCTCGCCGGCACCCGGGCGCGTCGATTCACCCCCGACGTCGATGATCTGCGCGCCCTCGTCGCGCATCCGGCGCGCCCAGTTGAGCGCCGAGGCGAGGTCGTCGTGCTCGCCCCCGTCCGAAAAGGAGTCGGGCGTCACGTTGAGGATCCCCATGATGACGGGGCCCTGGGTGAAGTCAATCCGGGTGCGGCCGCACCGCCAGAAGGTCGCAGGCATTCGTCTTCTCCGCGAGATGGGCAGAAACAATCCGGGCCGCGCCGGCGGACGCCCTCATGAGCGAGGGATCCGCCCGAGCTGCGGCCCGGGAGAAGGGAGGCCGCCGCGGCCTCCCGAGCTGAAGGTTATTCGCGCTTCTCTTCCGACGCGTCCTTCGGCGCGGCTTCGGGTGCGTCGCCGGCGTCCTTCGGGGCGTCCTTCGGCGCCTCCTGCGCAGCCTCGGCCTCAGGTGCGGGCTGTGCGGCGGGCGCGGCCTTGGCGCGCGGCTTCAGGTTCTCGCCTTCGGCCGGATCGGCGTTCTTGGGCGGACGCGGCGAGCGGCCGGCCATGATGTCGTCGATCTGGTCCTTGTCGATCGTCTCCCACTCGAGAAGCGCGTGGGCCATGGCCTCCATCTTGTCGCGGTTCTCCTCGATGATCCTGCGTGCGACGGCGTACTGCTCGTCGATGATGCGACGGATTTCGGCGTCCACCTCCTGCATCGTGCGCTCCGAGACGTGCGTGGTCTTCGTCACCGAGCGGCCGAGGAACACCTCGCCCTCGTTTTCGGCGTAGACCATCGGCCCCATGCGCTCACTCATGCCGTAGCGCGTCACCATGTCGCGTGCGAGCTGCGTGGCGCGCTCGAAGTCGTTCGACGCGCCCGTCGTCATCTGGTGCATGAAGATCTCCTCGGCGATGCGCCCGCCGAAGAGGATCGCGATGCGCGTGAGGAGGTACTGCCGGTTGTAGGCGTAGCGGTCCATCTCGGGGAGTTGCATCGTGAGGCCGAGCGCGCGCCCGCGCGGCACGATCGTCACCTTGTGGACCGGATCGCTCTCGGGCAGGAGGCGCGCGACGACGGCGTGCCCCGACTCGTGATAGGCGGTGTTGCGCTTCTCGTCCTCGGTCATCACCATGCCGCGGCGCTCCGCGCCCATCATGATCTTGTCCTTGGCGTTCTCAAAGTCCTGCATCGTCACGACGCGGCCGTTGCGGCGCGCGGCGAAGAGCGCCGCCTCGTTGACGAGGTTCGCGAGGTCCGCTCCCGAGAAGCCCGGCGTGCCGCGCGCGAGCACCGGAACGTCCACGTCCGGACCCGCGGGGATCTTCTTGAGGTGCACGCCGAGGATCTGCTCGCGCCCGCGGATGTCGGGCATCGGCACGACCACCTGACGGTCGAAGCGCCCCGGACGCAGCAGCGCCGGGTCGAGCACGTCGGGACGGTTCGTCGCGGCGATCACGATCACGTTCGCGCCCGTGTCGAAGCCGTCCATCTCGACGAGCATCTGGTTGAGCGTCTGCTCGCGCTCGTCGTTGCCGCCACCGAGGCCCGCGCCGCGCTGGCGGCCGACCGCATCGATTTCATCAATGAAGATGATGCAGGGGGCGTTCTTCTTGGCGGTCTCGAACATGTCGCGTACGCGCGCGGCGCCCACGCCGACGAACATCTCGACGAAGTCCGAGCCCGAGATCGTGAAGAAGGGCACGCCCGCCTCGCCGGCGATCGCCTTGGCGAGGAGCGTCTTGCCCGTGCCCGGAGCGCCCACGAGGAGGACGCCGCGCGGAATGCGGCCGCCCAAACGCTGGTACTTGGAGGGGTCGCGCAGGAAGTCGACGATCTCCTGCACGTCCACCTTCGCCTCGTCACAGCCCGCGACGTCCTTGAAGCGGACCTTGTTGTCCTGCTCGGTGAGCATGCGTGCCTTGGACTTGCCGAAGCTGAAGGCGCCGCCACCGCCCGCGCCCCCCTGCATGCGGCGCATGAAGAAGATCCAGACGCCGATCAGGAGAAGCATCGGGAACCAGGAGACGAAGACCGTCGCGAGGAACGAGGGCTCCTCCTCGGCCTTGCCGTAGACCTGGACGCCCGACTTCCTCAGGTCGTCCACCATCCAGAGGTCGCCCGGACTCGTGATCGTGTATTCGGCCCCCGTCTGAGGCGTGACGATGAGGCGTCGTCCCTGGACGTCGACGCGGCGGATCTTGCCCGCCTTGGCGTCGTCCATGAACTGCGTGTAGCTCGTCGTGTCGAGCGACTGCGTGGCGGTCGTCTCAAACTGGCGGAAGACCGTGAAGAGCACAACCGCGACGAGGACCCAGACGGCGATGCGTGCAAAAGACTTGTTGTCCAACTTTGAACTCCGAGAGGAATGCGCCGCGGGGAGCGACCGCACGGGCGGGAGGTCCGTCCGGAGCGACGCCCCGCTCGAGCGGGAGGGCTTTGGCACACCGTTCCTGCGCGCAGGCTTCTTCTTTGTTGTTGATGGGCCGCCGGCCTCAGGGACGCGCGTCCCGGCGGGCGGCGGCCGCGCCCCGGGAGCTAGCCCGCTTGGAAGGCGCGAAATACGTTCATTGTAGCCGGCCGCCCCGCTTCTCTAGAGGGACGGCGCTTTGATTTCGGCGGTGCCGGACGGGAGCAAAAAGCAAATATTTATTGCTTACTGCTTCTTCGGCTTCAATTCACGCGAGACGAGGTACACCTCGGCGGAGGTGTCGCGCGACGCCGCGGGCTTCTTGGCGGCGACCTTCTTGAAGACGCGTTTGAGGGCCTCGACGTACTGCGAGTAGCCCGAGCCCTGGAAGGCCTTCGTGACGAAGACGCCCTTCGGGGCGAGGTGCTCCTCGCAGAATTCGAGCGCGAGCTCGTTGAGAAGCAGCGACCGGGCGGCGTCCGCGGCTGCGATGCCGGAAAGATTCGGCGCCATGTCCGAAAGGACCACGTCCACTTTGTCTCCGTTTAGAATCTCGGAGAGCTGATCGGCCACGGACTGTTCGCGGAAGTCGCCCTGCAGAAAGTGGACGCCGTCGATGGGTTCCATCGGCAGGATGTCCATGGCGATGATGCGTCCGCGCACGCCGCCCGCCGGATCAGCGAGCTTTTCGCGCACGACCTGCGTCCAGCTGCCCGGGGCCGAACCGAGGTCCACCACGGTGAGGCCGGGCTTCAGAAGGTGCTCCTTCTCATCGAGCTCCAGGAGCTTGTAGACGGACCGTGCGCGGTAGCCCTCCTGACGGGAGCGCTTCACGTAGGGATCATTGATGTGCCGCTCGATCCACGCGCGGTTTGATCTGAGTTTCTTTGAGGAAACGGGCATTGAGGCTCTCCCCTTCGATTTGATTTGCAACCCCTCCGCGGCTCTCCGCGGCCCCGCTCCCGCGGCGGACTCATGCTTCTGGAGTCTGTGCGGGCGTTGTCTTCGGGGCCGTCTCCGGCCGGGCATCCGTGATGCGCGGGCCGGAGGAGCCGGGAAAGAAAAATTTGTTGAGATTTTATGAGTGAAATTGAACTTTCGCGCAACGCGCGCCTCACGCTGCGCGCCGAGGCGCACCACCTCGATCCGGTCGTCCTGTTGGGCGCCAACGGTCTCACCGAAGCGGTGATGAAGGAGATCGACCGTGCGCTCAAGGCCCACGAGCTGATCAAGATCCGCGTGCCCACCGACGACCGCGAGGAGCGCGAGGCGATCTTCGCGAAGGTGGCCGACGAATTGGGCGCCGCCCGCGTGCAGATGATCGGCAAGCTCCTCATCCTCTGGCGTCCGGCCGAGGATGAGGCCGACGCGCCCACCGCCGAGGAGTGGATCGCTCGTACGGCCGCGGCCGCCCGCGGCGAAGAGCCCGCGCAGAAGGCGAAGCCGAAGAAGGTCGCCTCGAAGAAGCCCGGCGAAAAGAAGAAGAAGGCCGAGCCGGCTCCGCGCCGCCGCGCCCGTCCGAAGACGAAGCGCACGACGAAGAAGGCGGCGCTCTCCTGACGCTCCTCCCTCCAATTCAAAAAGGAGGCGCTCTCCCGTTCGAAGGGGGCGCCTCCTTTTCTTTTGGGCCGGAGGGGCGGCGAGGAGCGGCGCGCCGGACGCGCTTACTTGTACTCGACCGCCTCGACCTCGAAGGTGACCTGCCCCTTCGGCGCCATGAACTTCACCGTGTCGCCCTCGCTCTTGCCGATCAGCGCGCGCGCGATCGGCGAGGAGACGGAGATGAGGTTGCGCTTGATGTCGGCCTCGTCGTCGCCCACGATCTGGTAGGTGACGTCGGCGTCCTCCTCCTCGTTGTAGAGCGTGACGGTCGCGCCGAAGACGATGCGGTCGCTCGCGACGGTCTTCGGGTCGATCACCTGCAGCGCGGGGATCTTGCCCTCGAGCTCGGCGATGCGCCCCTCGATGTGACCCTGCTCCTCGCGGGCGGCGTCGTACTCGGCGTTCTCCGAGAGGTCGCCCTTTTCGCGGGCTTCGGCGATGGCGGCGACCACGTTCGGGCGCGCGGTCTTCTTGAGGTACTCGAGTTCAGCCTTGAGCTTCGCCGCTCCGGCGGCGGTGATGGGAATGCGGTTGAGCATGTTTGGCTACCTAAAAACGTGTGGCTTGTGTTCAAGCCTGCGCGGCGCGCTTGGCGCTCCCGAGGGTCTTCCGGGACAAAGCGCGGCGCAGGTAAAAATTCAAGGGCGGCGCCTCAGTGAGCGCCGCCCTTGCCGTTGAATTCGTTGCAGGTCCGGATTTTAGCAAATCACGTCCGGACGGGCGCACCGGAGGGGCTATTCGCCGGCGTAGTTCTGCGGGTCGAGGCGGCGCTCCACGAGCTCGATGAGGATGTGGATGCACTTGATGTGGAGCTCCTGCACGCGGTCGGCCCAGCGGCCGCCGGGCGTGACGATCGCGACGTCCGCGAGCTCCGTGATGGGCGAGCCGGCGCGGCCGGTGAGCGCCACCACCTTCACGCCCATGCGGCGGGCGGCTTCGGCCGCGCGCACGACGTTGCGGCTCGTTCCCGAAGTGGTGATGCCGAGGAGCACGTCGCCCGGACGCGCGACGCCTTCGACGTAGCGCGAGAACACCTCCTCGTAGCCGAAGTCGTTGGCGACGCACGCGAGGTGCGAGGCGTCGGCGATCGCGGTCGCGGCGTAGGACCGGCGGTTCATGCGGTAGCGCCCGGTCATCTCCTCGGCGAAGTGCATTGCGTCGCAGAGGCTGCCGCCGTTGCCGCAGGAGAAGATCCTGCCGCCCGCGCGGATCGTTTCGGCCATGAGCGCGCCGGCGGCGTCCACCGCCTCGAGCGCCGTCTCGTCGGCGAGAAGATGGTCGAGCGCCTCACGGGCCTCAAGAAGCGCAGCGCGCACGTGCTGGGAACTCATGGAAGAGCGTCTCCGTGGGAGAAGAGGATGAAAGGTGAAGCGCGGAAGAGCTTCGTTCAGCCTTCGCGCCGGTCTTCGACCGCCGCGGCGATCGTCGCAAGGTCGGTGTACTCGATCTCGAGCCCCGAGGGCAGGCCGCGCGCGAGGCGCGTGATGCGCAGCCCCGGCCAGCGCTTCTTCACCGCGCCCATCAGATAGTACGCCGTGGCGTCGCCTTCGGGCGTATAGGAGGTGGCGACCACCACCTCGCGCAGCCCGTCCTCGGCGATCCCGGTCTCGATGCGCCCCATCAGGGCTGTAAGGCCGATTTCCTCGGGACCGGCGTCGTCAAGGGGCGAGAGGCGCCCCGAGAGCACAAAGTAGAGTCCCGGCCAGGAGAGCGACGCGTCGAGCGCCATCTGGTCTTGCACGCTCTCGACCACGCAAAGGAGCGACCGGTCGCGCGATTCGTCCGCGCAGGTCGCGCAGAGCTCCGTCTCGCACCAGGTGCGGCAGAGCCTGCAGCGGCGCACGCGGGAGGCGGCGCCCAATGCCCGGCCGAGCGCCTCGAGCTTCGGGCGGTTCGCGGGTTCGAGGAGGAAGAAGGCCGCGCGCTGCGCGCTCCTCGGTCCATACCCGGGGAGCGCCTCGAGCGCCCGGATGAGGGCCTCGAGCGCCGGAGAGGGCGTGAGCGCCATCAGCGGCCTCCTTCAAGGCGCGAGAAGGCCATCTTCACGTCCTGGGGCTCGGCCCAATAGGGCCAGCTCGTCACCAGGATGTCCGCGCCCGCGCGGGCGTAGTCCGCGGCGTTCGCGCCCTTGACGCCGCCCGCGGCCGAAACGACGAGCGCGGGATTAAGGGCGCGCGCGGCCGGGATGAATTCGGCAAGCGCCGCAGGCGTGAAGCGCTCGCACTGCACGATGTCGGCGCCCATGCGCACGAAGGCGAGGCCTTCTTCGGGCGAGGCGGCCTCAACGGCCGCCTTGCGCTCGGGGCTGCGCGCCTTGAGGCGGGCGAACGCCGCCGGGAAGTCGCCGCAGAAGACGCGGTGCTGGTCAAAGACGAGGATGGAGTCGGAGAGCCCGAGCCGGTGCACGATGCCGCCCCCCGCGGCGAGCCCGGCGAGCGCGATGCGCTTCCCGCCCGGCCAGTGCTTGCGGGTGCCCGCGACCTGGACGGCCGGGCGCACGGCCTGCGCGCGCTCGACCATGAGGCGGGTCCGCGCGGCGACGCCGCCCGCGTACTCCATCACGCACTGCGCGGTCTTGTAGACGGCGTGGAGCGCCGCGGCGGATCCCTCAGCCCGGAGAATGGGCTCGCCCGCCTCGACCAGGGCGCCGTCTTCGCGGAGCACTTCGACCCGGGCCCCCGCACGGCGCAGGAGCGCTGCGGCGATGCCCGCCCCGGCAACGACGCCGGGCGCCTTGAGCGCGGCGGTGACGCGCCCGGGTTGGGCGCCGATGCCGAGGCCCTCGGTCGTGAGGTCCTCGTAAGGCCGGTCGTCAAAAAGAAGCGAATCAATCCAGTCGAGGGGTTCGAGCGTCGTCATGAGTGGGTCTTGCTTCGGGCGCCTCCTCTCGAGGAGGCGGCCCGGAAACGAAGAAACGCTCCGGCCGACCGGGCGAGCGGCCGACGCCGAAGCGTCTCTTCATAGGTCCGGAGGGAGTGCCTCCCGCCGGTCGTGCCTTTCCGAAATGATCAGAAGGGGAGCTTCATCCCCGGGGGGAGCGGAACGGCCTGGCGCATCGCGGCCTCGCTCTTCTCGCGGCAGACGGCCTCGGCGTTGTTGACGGCGAGCACGATCAGATCCTCGAGCATCTCGACGTCCTCCGGGTCCACGACGCTCGGGTCGATCGAGATCTTGCGGCACTCGTGGCCGCCCGTGATCGTCGCCTTCACGGCGCCGTTGCCGGCCTCGCCCGTGAACTCCATCGCCTTGAGCTCTTCCTGAACCTTGGCGAGCTTCTGCTGCATCTTCTGGGCCTGGGCCATCAGTCCGCCCATGCCGCCCATGCCGCCCATGTTGCGCATGCTGTTTCTCCGAGAAACGTGGATCAAAAAAATTCTTTCTGCCGCGGGAGGCGGCGCACTACTTCGCCGCCGGGTCGAGCGCCTCGACGGACGCCTCGTCCACGGCGCCGTCGAAGCGGCGCACGATCTCCTCGACCACCGGATCGCGCCGGAAGCGCTCGACGAGCGCACTGCGCTCGGCCGCCTTCTGCGCGCGCACCGCGTCGGCGACGGTCGAACCCGCCTCCGCGTCGCCCGCCTCGAAGACCACCCGGAAGGGGCGGCCGAGCCAGGCCGACACCCGCTCTTCGAGAAGCCGCCGGTTGGCGTCCGTGAGGAGCGAATGCACGCCGAGGCGCAATTGTACGCGACCGGGCTCGAGCGCAATCACCTGCGACTGGGACGCGAGCGACTTCAGGGGGCCCATGAGCCCCGCTCCCTCGATGATGTCCCGCCAGCTGAGGGGCGCCCGTCGTGCGGGCGCTCCGGGGAGCGCGTCAGCTGGCGCGAGGCTCTCCCCGCGGGGGCTCCGCGGGTTCGGACGCATCCATCCAGGGCGGCGGCTCGGGGGGTGCGGCCTGCCGCTGGGGCGCCGGAGCGGCCGGCTGCGGCGCAGTCGCAGGAGCAGGAGCAGGAGCAGGAGCAGGAGCAGGAGCAGCCTGCGGCGCGGACTGAACCGGCTCGACCGGCTGAGCCGCTCCCGCGGCGCGGTCGCGGGCGGGGGGTGCGCGGCGCGCGCCCGCGGGCTTGAAGGCGAGCATCCTGAGCAGCGTCATCGTGAAGCCGGCGTATTCGTCGGGCGCGAGCGGGAGGTCGTTGCGGCCCTGAAGCACGATCTGGTAGCAGAGCTGGACCTCTTCGGGCGAGAGGCGCCCGGCGAGCGCCTTCATCTCGCCGTAGCCCGGATCATCCTCGGCGACGGCCGACGGCACGCGCTGCAGGAGCGCGATCTTGTGGAGCATCGCGGCAAGTCCGCGCAGCCCCTCGCCGAACGAGGCGCTCTCGCGGGTCATCAGATCGGCGTAGCTCATCATCTTCGCGGCGTCGCCGTCGGCGAGCGCGTTGAGGATTCCCGCGAGGGCGTTCTCGGACGTGAGCCCGAGCATGCGGCGCACGGAGGCGTCCGTCACCTCGCCCCCGGAATAGGCGATCGCCTGGTCGAGGAGCGAGAGCGCGTCGCGCATCGAGCCACGGGCGCCTTCGGCGATGAGCCGCAGGCCCGGGCGTTCGGCCTTCATCCCTTCGGCCGTGAGGATGTGCTCGAGGTGGTCCACGATCGCCGCCGGGGTCATGTTCCTCAGGCTGAACTGCAGGCAGCGCGAGAGGACCGTGACGGGAACCTTCTGCGGGTCGGTGGTCGCGAGGATGAACTTCACGTACTCGGGCGGCTCCTCGAGGGTCTTCAGCATCGCGTTGAAGGCCGTCGTGGAGAGCATGTGCACTTCGTCGATCATGTAGACCTTGAAGCGCCCTTCGGTCGGTGCGTACATCGCGCGCTCCAGGAGCTGCGTCATGTCCTCGACCGAGCGGTTCGAGGCCGCGTCCATCTCGATGTAGTCCACGAAGCGGCCTTCGTCAATCGCGCGACACGCCTCGCACTTGCCGCACGGGTGCGCCGTGACGCCGCCCCTGCCGTCCTCGCCGCGGCAGTTGAGCGCCTTGGCGAAGATGCGCGAGATCGTGGTCTTGCCCACGCCGCGCGTACCCGTGAAGAGATACGCGTGGTGCAGACGGCCCTCGGTGAGGGCGCGCGTGAGCGCCGTCACGACGTGGTCCTGTCCGACGATCGACTCGAAGTCATGGGGGCGCCACTTGCGCGCAAGTACCTGATAGCTGCTCATGGGGGCGGAGGAGATGGAATGAAAGCCGTTCAACGCCGGACATTCTAACGGAGGGCGCCCCACCCCCTCCCCGGCCACGCCGCTCCCCCGCCGTGCGCCACTGCATTTCGTTCGACATCGAACAAAATAGGCATGAGAATGGCGAGCCTTGTCCTCGGCACTGCACGCACACCGGTATGGCTGCTTCGTTCCCGACCTGACCAGGTTTCCGGGACGCGCATGCGAGGGGACCCGCCAAGCTCAGGAGTATAGGGTAGGCGCGGCGGATTTGCAAAAGATTGCTTCCCTCGGCCCCGCGCCGCCTGTTGGGGCGCCGGGCGAGGTGCTACTATTCGAGCCGTTCCTTTGTCGGGCCCGCCGGCCCGGGCGCGCACGCGGACTTCGTCCTGGTTCTTCCGGACCTCCCGCCGCCCCAACTCCTCCTTCGCCGGCGCTCAAGGGCCCCTTCCTCCCGGCTTCCGGCCTCCTCCCCCTCCGTGCACGCAGATGCGCGTCGAACGCGGGACGCCCGGACCTCCGCCGGAGGCGAAGAAGACAACACGCATTCATGATCCCGACTCCCGGGGGCGAAGCCGCCCGGAGCGTGCGGCAGTCCCGGAGCGGGCGCCGCCGCGCCCGCAGCCTCCCGCGCAGGAACTCCGCCTGCGCGCCGTCCGCCCGGGGGCGCAATCCATTTGAGGAGCAACGCAATGAGCGAAATCCTTCACATCACCGACGCCGACTTCGATCAGACCATCAAGAGCGACGTCACCGTCTTCGTGGACTTCTGGGCGCCGTGGTGCGGCCCCTGCCGCATGCTCGCGCCGCGCCTTGAGGAGGCGGCCGACCTCTACGACGGCCGTGCCGTCATCGCCAAGTACGACTGCGACGTCTCCTCGGAGAAGGCCGCCCAGTACGGCGTGCGCGGCATCCCGACGATCATCGCCTTCAAGAAGGGCGAGCTCCTCGACCAGCGCTCCGGCGCCTGCGACCAGGCGACGCTCAACGCCTTCATCGAAAAGAACCTCTGAGGCGCCCTCCGCCTCCTACAGGCCCCGCGAAGCCCGCGGGGCCCGCGGCCGGCGCGGCCGCCCGCCCGCACATGAAGAGCGGCCGCCGCCGGGCCCTTCCTCCCCCGGCGCCGCCCCCTGAACCGCGCCCCGCACCGTCTTCCACACCAAAAAACACCGCGCGCCCCGAAGCCCCCCCCCCTTCGCCTCCCCTGAAGGCGGGCGTCCCCGTCAGGGACCTCAATTCCTCCGGCCGGCGGCGCACGACGCACACCGATCCCCATGCATCTCTCGGACCTCAAAGCCCTACACGTCACGCAGCTCCTCGACATGGCCGCCGCGCTCGAAGTCGAAAACGCCCAGCGCATGCGCAAGCAGGAGCTGATGTACGCCATTCTCAAGAAGAAGGCGAAGCAGGGCGAAACGATCTACGGCGACGGCACGCTCGAAATCCTGCCCGACGGCTTCGGCTTCCTGCGCTGCCCCGACACGAGCTACCTCGCGAGCACAGACGACATCTACATCTCGCCCTCGCAGATCCGCCGCTTCAACCTGCACACCGGCGACTCGATCGAAGGCGAGGTGCGCATCCCCAAGGAGGGCGAGCGCTACTTCGCCCTCGTGCGCGTGGACAATGTCAACGGGCTGCCGCCCGAGGCGCTCAAGCACCGCATGCTCTTCGAGAACCTCACGCCGATCTTCCCGAACGAGCCTCTCGTGCTCGAGCGCGACATGCGCGGCGACGAGAACCTCACGGGCCGCATCATCGACATGATCGCCCCGATCGGCAAAGGCCAGCGCTCGCTCATCGTCGCGCCTCCGAAGTCCGGCAAGACGGTGCTGCTGCAGCACATCGCCCACGCCATCGCGACGAACTACCCCGACGTCGTGCTCATGGTGCTCCTCGTCAATGAACGCCCCGAGGAAGTGACCGAAATGCAGCGCACGATCCGCGGCGAAGTGGTCGCCGCCACCTTCGACGAACCGGCCGTGCGCCACGTGCAGGTCGCCGAGATGGTGATCGAAAAGGCGAAGCGCCTCGCAGAGTCCAAGCGCGACGTCGTCGTGCTCCTCGACTCGATCACGCGCCTCGCGCGCGCCTACAACCAAGTGATTCCCTCTTCGGGCAAGGTCCTCACGGGCGGCGTGGACGCCAACGCCCTCGAGCGCCCGAAGCGCATCTTCGGCGCGGCGCGCAAGATCGAGGAGGGCGGCTCGCTCACGATCATCGGCACGGCCCTGATCGACACGGGCTCGCGCATGGACGACGTGATCTACGAGGAGTTCAAGGGCACGGGCAACAACGAAATCCACCTTGAGCGCCGCATGGCCGAGAAGCGCGTCTACCCGGCGATCAACCTCAACCGCTCGGGCACCCGCCGCGAGGAGCTTCTCCTCAAGCCCGACGTGCTCCAGAAGGTCTGGGTGCTGCGCAAGTTCCTCTACGACATGGACGAGCTCGAGGCGATGGAGTTCCTTCTCGACAAGCTCAAGGCGACGAAGACCAACGCCGAATTCTTCGACGCGATGAAGAAGTAGTCCCTCACTTTCCCGCGCAGAGCCGCCGGCTCCGCGGGGGAAAGGCCGGATGCACGGACGCCGCGCTCCCCCGGTCTTCCGGGAGGGCGCGGCGTCCGTTTTTTGCGGGGCTTCGAGGTACGGTCAGTCCGCGTCGGCGAGGTGCGCGAGGATGTGGGCGCGCACCGATTCGTCCTCCGGTTCGGTGAGCTCGATCTTCGTGAAGCCGGCCTCGCCGAGGCGCGCCACGATTCTCGGGTGGATCGTCACCGCCACGCCCGAGGTGATCCAGTCGCGGGCTTCGGGGACCGGGCGCACGGCGTGCATGAGCACGTCCACCGCGTCGGTGCTCGTGATGTAGACCACGGGCGCGGAACTCGACGCGGCGCGGCGCAGCTGCCGCAGCGCCTGAGCGGAGAGTTCGAGCGGCACACGCACGTAGGCGCAGAGCACGACCACGTCGCTGCCGATGCGGCGAAACTGCTCGGGCAGCCATTCGCGGCCGGTCTGACCGCGCAGAAAGAGCACGCGCGAAGGCGCGCCGTGCGCCTGCACAATCGGCCAGAGCGCCTCGGAGCCCGAATGCTCCGCGTCGCCCTCGGGGTAGATGAGCTTCACGCCGTCGCCCCAGGCCGCGCGGATCACCCGTGCGGTTCCCTCGCCCACCGTGGCGAGCGTGATGTGCTCGGGCCACTCGCGCACCCAGTGCGCGACCGCCGTGACGGCGGCCGGACTCGGGAGCACGACCATCTCGACGTCGTCGAGGTGCGCGAGCCGGTCGGCAACGAGCTCGGTGTGCTGCGGCAGTTCGATCGTGAAGGCGGGCCAGCGCCAGACGTCGCGGCAGTCCGGGCGCAGAAGCTCCGCGAGGCGGTTGTTCGCCTCGCCGGGTCGCATGAGGATCACCGGGCGCGTGCGCGCCGGTGCGGCAGTGTTTTCAGTCATCCGAGACAGGCCTTGAGATAATCTTCCGCGCCCTGACGACGCAGATCTTCAACGACGGCGGCGGCAATCGCCTCCGGATCCGAAACGGGGCCGCGGGCCTCGGAGAATACCGCTTCGCCGATGTGGTGGTTGCCGACGAGCGCGCGCAGCCAGAGCTCGTCGCCCTCGACCACGGCGTAGGCGGCGAGCGGCACCTGGCAGGAGCCGCCCATGGCGCGCGAGACGGCGCGCTCGGCCGTGCAGCATGCGCGCGTCGCCGGGCAGTTGATGAAGGTGAGCGCCTGCTTCATCTTCTCGTCACCCGCACGGATCTCGATGC
This sequence comes from uncultured Sutterella sp., assembly GCA_905198475.1. GTDB lineage: Bacteria > Pseudomonadota > Gammaproteobacteria > Burkholderiales > Burkholderiaceae_F > Sutterella. Next base: position 22,181 of record CAJKCQ010000001.1, read on the forward strand.
CGAGCGCGCCCTGGCCGGGCGAGGGCAGGCTCACCTCGGCGGGAATGATCTGGCGGATGCGCTCGGCGAGGCCGAGGCGCTTCAGGCCCGCGGAAGCCATCACGAGCGCGTCGAACTGCCCTTCGTCGAGCTTGCGCAGACGCGTGCCGACGTTGCCGCGGATCGGGAGCACCTCGAGGTGCGGGTAGCGCATGCGCAGCATCAGTTCGCGGCGCAGACTCGCCGTGCCCACGCGCGCGCCGCGCGGCATCTCGTCGAGCGAGGCGTACTTGGGCGAGACGAAGGCGTCGCGCGGATCCTCGCGCTCGGAGACGGCGACAAGTTCGAACCCCTCGGGGAGCTCCATCGGCACGTCCTTGAGCGAATGGACCGCGAGGTCCGCCTCGCCGCGCTGCATCGCCGCCTCGAGCTCCTTCACGAAAAGGCCCTTGCCGCCCACCTTCGAGAGCGTACGGTCGAGGATCTGGTCGCCGCGGGTCGTCATGCCGAGGAGCTCGACCTCGGCGCCCGGATAGCGGCCGCGCAGAAGGGCCTGAACGTGCAGGGCCTGCCACATGGCAAGCGGACTTTCTCGGGTGGCGATGACGCAGCGGTCGAACTGGGGCATGGTGTGTTCTTTTCTTCTACGAGGCGTTCGCCGGCCGAGCGCACCGCGCGTCCGTCCGGAACTCCTCTTGGGAAGAGGAATTCTAAACAGGGACGGCGCAGGCAACCTTAAAGACCGTCCTGCGGCGCCCCTCCGGACATGAACGCCTCGAAAAGAAGCGCTGAGACGCTTGCAAGCGCGGGGCGCTTGAACGATAATCGCGCGTCTTCCCAGTTGGCACGTGGGCCGGCATGCCCGTCTTAAGACCTTCCCTTCATGAAGGCCGACGCGCAAGGCCGCCAGGGCGACCGACACCATAACTAGGAAAGTTCTTTCAAATGAAGCCGAACATTCATCCCGAGTACCGTCCCGTCGCTTTCATCGACCTCTCGATCAACAAGACGTTCATCATCCCCTCCGCGGTCCAGACCAAGGAGACGACGGTGATCGACGGCGTCGAGTACCCGCTCTTCAAGCTCGATACCTCGTCGGCGAGCCACCCCTTCTACACCGGCGCCCAGACCCGCATCGTCGAGGCCGGCCGCGTTGAGAAGTTCCGCGCCAAGTTCGCCGCCAAGAAGCAGGCTCTGAACAGCGCCGCCGAAGCCGCCAAGGCCAAGTAACTTCCGGCGTTCGGGCGTCCCGCGGGCCGACGGCGCTCCTCTTCGGGGAGCGCGCGCGGCCTTTCCCAACGGGACGCCGCTCTCGGCAGAGCTCCGCCCGTGCGGAGGACGCCACGTCCTCCGCTTCAGGCGGGGACAAAGAAAAGGAGAGACCCGAAACCACTTCGGGGGCTCTCCTTTTCTTTGCTTTTGCGGCTCCGCCCTTTGAATCCTCCGCACCCGACGGCTCCGTCCGTCGGGTTCATTTGAGAAGAGAGTCTTCCCGCATGCTCACGCAACGTCCCACGCCCGCATTCATGTCACAGGAGGCCGCGAGGAAGCTCCCGCGCCTCGCGCTTCTCGCGCTCCTCGCCGCCTTCATCCTGAGCGGCCTCTGGGCGCAGGACTTCTGGACGCTGCGCGACGCCGAAGCCTTCGGCATCGCCCGTGAAATGCTCTCGGGCGACGCCTCGACGCTCCTCCTGCCGCAGATCGCGGGCGAGGCGCTCCCCTATGCCGGCCCCGCCGCCCCCTGGGCCGCGGCCTTCTTCATGAAGCTCTTCTCGGGGCTTTTGGGCGAAGTGGGCGCCTACCGCCTCACGAGCCTCTTCTGGTTCGCGCTTTCCACCGCCGCGCTCTGGTACGGCACCTGGCGGCTCGCGCGCCGCAGCGAGGCGCAGCCCGTCGCCTTCGCCTTTGGCGGCGAAGCCGAGCCCCGCCAGTACGGGCGTGCGGTCGCCGACTGCGCGGTGCTCCTCTTCGTCGCCACCTTCGGCATCTTCGCGCGGCAGCACGAACCGGTCGCCGGGACCGTGCTCCTCGCCTGCGCGTCGTGCGTCTTCTTCGGCATCGCCCTCACGCTCCGGCGCCCCGAAGCGGGCGCCTTCGTCACGGGGCTGGCGAGCGGCTTCGCCGCACTCACCACCTCGGTCGTCCCGGGGCTCTGGCTCATGGGGGGCGCGGTTCTCGTGCACGCCTTCGCGCGCACCTTCCCCGGGAGCCGCGACCGGCGCATCCTCACGCTCCTCGCGGGCGCGGCGCTCCCCGTCGTCGTCTGGCTCGGCCTCGTGCTCGCCCTCACGGGCGCCGAGGGCGAGGCGTGGCTCGCCGCCTGGGCCGCCGAAGAGGCCGAGCGCTTCGACCTCGTCGAGCCCCGCACGGTCCTCTGGATGATCCGCACGAGCCTCTGGTTCCTGCTCCCGGCCTGGCCGCTCGCCCTCTGGGCGCTCTACAGTTGGCGCCGGCAGATCGACCGCACGCAGATCCTCGTGCCCGCCGTGTTCGTCGTGACGGCGCTCTCGGCCGGGCTCTTCACCGCGCCCGCCGCGGCCGAGTCGCTCCTTCTCGCCGCCGTGCCGGGATTCGTCGTGCTCGGCGCCTTCGGTCTCATCACGCTCCGGCAGTCGCGCGAAAACCTCCTCGACTGGTTTGCGATCTCGGTCTTCAGCGTCGCCCTCGCGGCGCTCTGGCTCTACTGGTTCGCCAACCTCCTCGGCTTCCCCCCGAAGATGGCGCGCTCCATCCAGATGCTCTCCCCGGGCGTCACGGCCGAATTCGGCCTGGGGTTCGTCCTCCCCGTCCTCGCCCTCGTCCTCTGGGTGGTCTTCGTCGTCTGGCGCCTCACGCACCGTCCGATCGTCGTCTGGCGCGGCCCCTGGCTCGCCGCCTCCGGCATGACCGCCGCGGCCGTCACGCTCTGCGGCCTCTGGCACACCGCGATCGACATCAACCGCTCCTACGCCGCGCCGGCGAAGACCGCCGCGGCGGAGGCCGTCCGCATCACCGGACGCCCGGCGCCTCTCGTGGACGGCGCGGGGCTTCCTGCGGGCGTGCGCGCGCTCTTCGCCTGGTACGGTCCGGTGCGCTTCACCCGGCCGGGCGAAGCAGGCGACGTGCGGCTCGTGCGCACCCGCAGCGACGAGATCCCCGCCGACGCCGTCTCCATCGAGATCTCGCGCCCCCACACCAACGAGTCCTTCTACCTTGTTCCCGCCAACCGCCGCTGACCCCGACCCCATTCAATGACCACGAACCTCACTCCTCCCGACATCTCCTACAAGGCGCTCTTCCGACTCGCCGGCCCGATCTTCGTCGCGAACGTCTCCATCATCGGCAGCGGCACGATCGACACGATCATGGGCGGGCAGCTCGGCCGGGACCACCTCGCCGCCATCGCGCTCGGCATCGCCGCGACGATCTCGGTCCTGATGGGGTTGGTCGGCGTGCTCCAGGGGCTCTCGCCCGTGGCGGGCCACCACTACGGCGCGCGGAAGTTCTCCGACATCGGCGTGGACATGGGCCAGGCCATGTGGCTTGTACTCGGGTTCTCGCTGATCGGCGTGCCGGTGCTGATGGCAACCGACTTCTGGATGGAATTGGGCGGCGCCGAGGGCGAGGTGCGCCGCATGGCGACCGAGTACATGTTCTGGACCGCGCTCGCTCTTCCGGGCTCGATGGCCGCACGCACCTTCATCGCGGTGAACGCCGCCGTGTCGCGCCCGCACGTGACAATGTGGGTGTCGCTCGCGATGCTCGCCCTCAAGGCGCCCCTGAACGCCGTCTTCATGTACGGGCTCTTTGGGCTCCCCGCGATGGGCGGCGGCGGCGCGGGCGTCTCGTTCTTCATCCTCACCTACCTCTCGCTCATCGCCTACTGGGTGATCTGGTCGAAGGACAAGTACTACGCGCGCATGCACGCCCCCGGATTCGTCGTGCCCCTCTGGCCGCGGCTCGCGAATCTCCTCAAGATCGGCGTGCCGATGGGGCTGTGCACCTTCTTTGAGGTCTCGAGCTTCACGCTGATGGCGATCTTCGTCTCGCGCCTCGGACCGGCGATCATGTCCGCGCACCAGATCGTCGCGAACCTCACCTCGATGTGCTACATGATGCCGCTCTCGCTCGGCATCTCCACCTCGGTGCTGATCTCGCAGTGCCTCGGCGCCCGCTGGCCCGCCGTCGCCTACGCATGCCTCAAGCGCTCGCTCAAGCTCATGGTGACGATCGCGGTGGCCGTCTCCGTCGCGCTCTTCCTCTTCCGCGGCGCCGTGGTCTGGCTCTACACGAGCGAGGTGCAGGTGCACGACCTCGCCGTGTCGCTCCTCACCTTCGGCTGCCTCTACCACGTCTTCGACGCCATGCAGTCGGTGTCGAACTTTGCGCTGCGCGGCTACCGCGTCACCACCGCGCCGATGGTGATCTACGGCGTGATGCTCTGGGGCGTGGGCCTCGGCCTCGGCTACCACTTCGCCTTCTCGGGCGCCTGGGCGGGCGGCCCCTGGGGCGTCTACGGCTTCTGGGGCGCCACTGCGGTGGGCCTCCTTCTCACGGGCATCTCGCTCACCGCCATGGCGGTCTGGGTGGGCCGGCAGTTCGCCCGCGACGAGCAGCACTCGCCCGAAGAGGTCGCCCGCGCGATTGCGGCCGCCGAAAAGACCGCCTGACACGGCTGGAGAGCGGCGCCGCCTCCTCCCCCCGCAAGAGAACGCGCCCGACGGGCGGCCTGAACGATCCGCAGGCCGCCCGTTTTTGTTTCAAAGCGGGGGCCGCCCCGCGCTTCCGGTCTCCCCGGGCTGTGCTAACTTGACCGTCCATTCCCCCAAAAAAGCGCCGCCCGACCCCGCGGCTGCAGAACCATGTCCACGATCCTCTTTCCGAGTCCGGTCTTCGGGCCCGTGCACTCCCGGCGCCTCGGCGTCTCGCTCGGCATCAACCTGCTTCCCGCCGACGGCAAGGTCTGCTCCTTCGACTGCATCTACTGCGAGTGCGGCCTCAACATGTCGCACCGCCCGCACACCAAGCTCCCGCAGCGCGCCGCCGTGCGCGCGGCGCTTGAAGCAAAGCTCGTCGAGATGGCCGCCAAGGGCGTGAAGCCCGACGCGATCACCTTCGCGGGCAACGGCGAGCCGACGGGGCACCCGGAGTTCGCGCAGATCGTGGACGACGTCGTCGTGCTGCGCAACCGCTTTGCTCCGGCCGCCAAGATCAGCGTCCTCACGAACGCGCACCACATCCTCAAGCCCGAGGTCTTCGCGGCGCTCCTGCGTGTGGACAATCCCCTCCTCAAGCTCGACACGGTGGACGCGGACTACATCCGGCGCGTCGACCGCCCGCAGGGGCGCTACGACCTCCCCCGCCTCATCGAGCAGATGAAGGCCTTCCGCGGGAAGTGCATGATCCAGACGATGTTCCTCAAGGGCACCTGGAAGGGCGAGTCGGTGGACAACACGGCCGAGCGCTACGTGACGCCGTGGCTGCAGACCGTGAAGGCGATCAACCCCGAGCTCGTGACGATCTACACGATCGACCGCGAGACGCCCGACAAGTCGCTCGCGAAGGCTACTCACGCGGAGTTGGACGGCATCGCCGCGCGCGTGCGCGCCGCCGGGCTCGAGTGCACCGTGAGCTACTGACCGCGGCCGCCCTCAGCCAAGCAAAAGGCCTCCGGAAGAGCGGGAATGCGCTTCCGGAGGCCTTTTGTTTCTGCCCCTGAAGTCCGGCTCCTCTGGAGCGGAGCCGGCCTTCAGGGTGATGCGTGCGGATCAGTTCGCCGTGTAGCGGTGCTCGCGCAGCGCCTTGATGCGGTCTTCGATCGAGGGGTGGCTCGCGAAGAGGCTGCCGATGCCGCCCGAGATGCCGAAACCCTTGACGGAGCCCGGGAGCTCGTTGGGGGCGACGCCCCCGAGGCGCGCCAGCGCGTTGATCATCGGCGTGGTGGTGCCCATGATGTTCGCGGCGCCCGCATCGGCGTGGTATTCACGGTAGCGGCTGAAGGCGGCGACCACCATCGAGGCGAGGAACCCGAGGCAGATGTCGAGCACGAGCGAGGTGACGTAGTAGCCGACGCCCGGGGCGTCGTCTTCGTTGCGCAGGATCTGGCGGTCGACCACCCAGCCGATCACGCGCGAGGCGAAGACCACGAAGGTGTTCATCACGCCCTGCAGAAGCGTCATCGTCACCATGTCGCCGTTCTTCACGTGCGAGATTTCGTGGGCGAGGACGGCCTCGACTTCATCCCGGTTCATGAGGTTCAAAAGCCCCGTCGAGACGGCGACCAACGAGCTCGACTTCGAGGGCCCCGTCGCGAAGGCGTTCGGCTCGCCATCGTAGATCGCGACCTCCGGCATCGGGATCCCGGCCTTCTCGGACTCGCTGCGGATCACGCTCACGAGGTAGCTCTCGACCGCGTTGCGGGGATGGTCGACGTCGACCATCGTGAGGCCCATCGACATCTTCGCCATCGTCTTCGACATCAGGAGCGAGATGATCGAGCCCGAGAAGCCCACCACCATCGCAAAGACGAAGAGCGCGCCCAAGTTGAGTGACTTCCCGCTCATCGTGCCGAAGTTGATGCCCGTCACCATGGAGATCACGTTGAGGATCACCGAGAGCATGATGAAGATGGCGAAGTTTGCAAGTATCAGCAGGCCGATGCGTTTGAACATGGCTTCCCTATTCCTTTCCCTTTTGAGGCATTGCTTGTGGGTTCGCGGCCGCCGCTTCTTGACGTTCTTGGAGCGCGGCGCCGCACGCACGGAGCGGGGGTCCGGCGGACTTTTTTTCTTCCTCTCGTGCGTCTTGGAGAATTCTACGGTTACCTGGGGGCTGCGCCCCTTCGCGTCAAGCGCCGACTTGTAACAAAAAGGGCGGAATCCTCAGGGATATCCGCCCGTTCGTCTGGTCTGCCTGCGGCTTTGCGCCGGCATCAGCCGCCGGTGCGCCGACGGTCCTCGATGCGCCGCGGCGAAAAGCTGTCCCAGGCGCCGCACCCGAGGCAGTGCCAGGAGAAGGACGACGCGAGGAAGCCGCACTGGCGGCACTGGTAGCGCGACCAACGCCGCGCGTTCTGCTCGAGAAGACCCGCGAGGAGCTTCGTCATCTCATCGTCCGGGTTGCTCTTGAGGCGCATCTGCATGAGGCAGTTGAAGGCGGCGACGCTCGGGTGCTCCTCGAGGAGCTTCTTCGCGATCTTCTCGGCCGCGGAATACCCCTGCCAGGCGGCGATGCGGGTGAGGGTCGCCTCGAGCACGTCGGCCGTGCCGAGCTTCTCGGTGAGTTCGAGGAGGAGCGCGAGGGCGCCCGACTGGTTGCCGGAGGCCGCCATGGCGTCGGCGAGATGGCCGATCACGAGGGGCGCGTAGTCCGGGGTCTTCTCGACCACCTCCTTCCACCAACGGATCGCCTCGGGGACAGCCCCTTCGGCCGCGGCGACGCGCGCGATCGTCATGGGCACGCGGGGCGTCGCGTCCTTGTAGCGCAGGAGCGGCTCAACGAGCATGCGGGCATCTTCGAGCTTCTTCTGCCGGAGCGCCGTGTCGATGCGCTCGCAGTAGAAGTGCGCGATCTCCTCGGCGTGGTTTTCGCCCGCCTGGGTCTCAAGGAGGCGCGCCGTCTCGGTGGCGGCCGCCCATTCGTGTTCGGTGACGTAGATCTTGAGGAGCTCGCGGAGCGCGTGGAGGTGCTCCGACGGAACGCCCGAGAGCTTCCTGTACGCCGCCTCCGCGCGGTCGAAGAAGCCCGCGCAGAGGAAGTCCTTGGCGAGCTCCTTGAGCGCGAGCGCCCGCTCCTCATCGGGGAGGTCGGCACGGTTGTAGAGGTGGCGGTGCAGGCGCACGGCGCGCTCGAATTCGCCGCGGCTCCTCAGCAGGTTGCCGAGCACGCGCTCGAGTTCGGTCAATTCCGGATCGAGGCGCACCACCTCGATGAAGGCGTCGATCGCCTTGTCGGGCGAACCGTCAAGGAGGAGCGCCAGGCCGCGCGAGCAGACCTCGGGGACCTTCGCCGTCTCACCGCGCTGCTTCTGGTCGAACCCCCGGCACCACCAGCCGGCGAAGAACAGGATCGGAACGAAGATCAGATACCAGTAGTCGAATTCCATGGCGGTGCGCAGGTGTGTTGGTGCCGGTCGGACAGCTCAGACGCCCTTCAGAGGACGCTCCCGGCAAAAGAGCTTGATTTTATCGCCCTGCGGGGCGAAGCGCTTCTCTTTTCGCTTCAGGCGCGGAGTTCGCCGCAGCAGCCGAAAAAGCAAACGGCGCACTTCCCATTGAGGAGGTGCGCCGTTCTTCGTTCTTGCGTCTACGGGGTCCGGAGACCCCGGGACGCGCTCATTCAGCTTGAAGCCCGTTCAGCCTGCACGGGCGTCGGGACTTCAGGAGAAGAGGCGATTAGAACGTGTGGGTGAGGCCGAGGTAGACGTTGCCGACCTTGGCCTTAGCGTCTTCATTGCCAACCTTATTGCTGTCAACCGTGGCTTCCGCATAGCCGCCGCCGACGTAAACCGTCGTGCGCTGGCTGAGCGGATAGGTGTAGCGGGCGGCGAGGCCGTAGTAGTCGGCATCAACATCCGCAACCTTGGTAGCACCGCTGTAGAGATCCTCGGCCTTGGCATCAACGTAGTAGGCGCCGACCGTGAGTTCACCCTCGGCAACCGGAACGATCGTGCCGAGGTGGAGGCCATAGCCCTTCCAATTCTTCTCGGTCTTCAGGCCGTAATCAGCAGCGGCCGTCTTGAAATCATCAATCCCAAAGACATCCTTCTGGCCGGCAAAGTACTGGGCTTCGGCGAAGAGCTTGGCAACGCCGAAGTCGTAGTTGCCGCCGACGAAGACGAGCTGGCCATCATCCGGCTCGAAGGTGGACGTGCGGTCGAGCGTGGAGTACTTCGTCAGTTCATAGCCGACAGCGAACTGGGCGGGGCCGTATTCACCCGACAGGCCGACGGAGGCGTAGCGCTCGGCGGTGGAGCGACCTTCGACACCCTCATCCGACTTGCCGTTCGTCTTGAAGCTGTACTGGGCGACGAGCTGCAGGCCGGCGAGGCGCGGCGAGGCGTAGGTCACCATGTTGTCGCAGCGCGAGCTGGAAGCAAAGCCCCAGACAGCGTTGTCGCCGCCGTCGAAGGCGTCGACGTAGCCGATGAGCTCGTACGTACCGGCAGCCGAAGCGATGCCGCCCATGCGGCCGAAGGCGAGTTCACCGAAGGGACCGTAGACCGTCAGAGCCGCTTCGCGGCCGAAGAGGCGGCCACCCTGGCCAAGCGTGCCGTCGTCGGTGCTGACGGCGTTTTCGAGCTTGAAGCCGACCTTGTAGCCGTTGCCGAGGTCTTCAACGCCCTTCAGGCCGAAGCGGGAGCCGGCGTTGATGCCGGAACCCATTTCGAAGGTGTTCCGACCATCAACCGTCTTGGCGCCGTCAAAGCCCGTCACGTCGGTGTAGGTGTAGTTGAGCGCCTGGTCGACAACGCCGTAGAGCGTCACATCAGCAGCAGCGGCGGAGCCGGCGAACGCGCCGAGAACGGCGAGCGCAGCGAGAGTCTTCTTCATTTTCAGAAATCCCATTTTTGTGAAGTCCCGTCCGAAGCGGGCACCTTGTGTGCTGCGGACGAACGGGGCAAAGCGGCGCCCCTTTCGGCGAACGCCCCATATGCATTCAGCGGTGCACGGCGCGCCTCTTGCACAAGCACGCCGGATCCGTAGAACCGAGGTTCATGATATGGATGGAAACGCGCCGCATCAGAGCAAAAAGCGCCTCAATAAGAATTCTTCTTATTTATCAACGAGCTATTTTTTTGATCACCTGTTGGTGATCTGCAACACAGGCGGCGGAGAAGTTTGGGCATCCTCCGATCTCGTTGAATTTTGGAAAAGAAAAAGACCGCAACCCCGTGAGGGAGAAGCGGTCCTCATCGCTCTTTGCCGTCGTCCGCCTTTGCAGGCGGGCGACGGGTGAGCTTGCGGTCAGACGTCAGAATCCCGGCTCGCGTCCACGCGTTCCCGGAGGCCCTTGCCGGCCTTGAAGAACACTGTGAAGCGGGCGCGGACAGCAACAGCCGAACCATCCTGAGGATTGCGGCCGACGCGTTCCGGACGGTATTTCAGTCCGAAGGAGCCGAATCCGCGAATCTCGATGCGGCTGCCTTCCACGAGCGTCCGGCTCATCGTGTCGATGATCACGGCCGCCGCGTCCATGCAGTCGCGCTCACGGAACGTCGGAAGGCGCCCGTAGAGCTCAGAGAGCAGTTCGGATTTGGTCATGGAATTACCCATGGTTGCCTCCTCTGACTCTGATTACTTCTGCTCGAGCTTGGCCTTGAGCAGAGCACCGAGGTTCGTCGTGCCGGTGGAGGAACCAGCGTCGGCGTTGACGCGGTCAAGCGCAACGCGGGCCTCGGCAGCGTCCTTCGCCTTGATGGAGAGCTGGATGCTGCGGTTCTTGCGGTCGAGGCTGATCACGGCCGCTTCGACTTCCTGGCCAACGGAGAGGACGGTGGAGGCGTCTTCAACGCGGTCCGTGGAGATCTCGGAGGCGCGGAGATAGCCTTCGACGTCGTTGCCGAGGTCGATCACGGCGCCCTTGGCGTCAACCGACTTGACGGTGCCCTTGACGACGGCGCCCTTCTCATGGGTCGAGGCGAACGTGCCGAACGGATCGCCGCCGAGCTGCTTGATGCCGAGGCTGATGCGCTCGCGGTCGGTGTCGATGGCGAGGACCATGGCTTCGACTTCGTCGCCCTTCTTGTACTGACGGACGGCTTCCTCACCGGACTCGTTCCAGGAGAGGTCGGAGAGGTGCACGAGGCCGTCGATGCCGCCCGGCAGGCCAATGAACACGCCGAAGTCGGTGATCGACTTGATCTGGCCCTGAACGCGGTCGCCCTTCTTGTGGGACTGGGCGAATTCGTTCCAGGGATTCGGCTTGCACTGCTTCATGCCGAGGCTGATGCGGCGGCGGTCTTCGTCGATGTCGAGAACCATGACTTCGACTTCATCGCCGAGCTGCACGACCTTGCGCGGATCGACGTTCTTGTTCGTCCAATCCATTTCGGAGACGTGCACGAGGCCTTCGATGCCGGCCTCGACTTCAACGAACGCACCGTAGTCGGTGATGTTCGTGACCTTGCCGAAGAGGCGGGTGCCCTTCGGGTAGCGACGGGCGATGCCGATCCACGGATCTTCGCCGAGCTGCTTGAGGCCGAGGGAGACGCGGCTCTTTTCCTTGTCGAACTTGAGGACCTTGGCGGTGATTTCCTGGCCGACCTGAACGACTTCGCTCGGGTGGCGGACGCGGCGCCAGGCGAGGTCGGTGATGTGCAGCAGGCCGTCGATGCCGCCGAGATCAACGAACGCACCGTAGTCGGTGATGTTCTTGACGATGCCCTTGACGATGGCGCCTTCCTGGAGCGTCTCGAGGAGCTTCGCGCGTTCTTCGCCCATGTTGGCTTCGACGACGGCGCGGCGCGAGACGACCACGTTGTTGCGCTTGCGGTCAAGCTTGATGACCTTGAACTCGAAGGTCTTGCCTTCGTACGGCGTCGTGTCCTTGACCGGACGGGTGTCGACGAGCGAGCCCGGGAGGAAGGCGCGGATGCCGTTGGTCATGACGGTGAGGCCGCCCTTGACCTTGCCCGTGACGGTGCCGGTGACGAGTTCGCCGGATTCGAGCGCCTGCTCGAGGTTCATCCAGGCGGCGAGGCGCTTGGCCTTGTCGCGCGAAAGGATCGTGTCGCCGTAGCCGTTTTCGACGGACTCGATGGCGACGGAGACGAAGTCGCCCGGCTTGACGGTCACTTCGCCGTGATCATCCTTGAACTCATCGATAGGCACGTAGGCTTCGCTCTTCAGGCCGGCGTTCACGACGACGAAGTTGTAGTCGACGCGGACGACTTCAGCGGTGATGACTTCACCCTGACGCATTTCCTGGCTGGCGAGGCTCTGCTCAAAGAGCTCGGCGAAGGATTCGGGCTTGTTGGTTTCGTTGGACATTGTTGGAAACAAAGGATTAAGCACGCCCGCGGGCTCGGGCCGGATGAAAAAAACGGCCGGAGGCGGGCGGAGTTGAAGAAAATTCGGCGGCCACCCGTTCGGGCCGCCGCCGAAGAAATGTGTATGTTACAGCAACTTAGCGCGCAAGTCGCCACCAGTCGAGCACTTTTTTGACGACCTCCTCAATGCCCATGTCGGAGGTGTCGAGTTCGCGGGCGTCCGCGGCGGGTTTGAGCGGGGCGGCGGTGCGCTCGCGGTCGCGTCGGTCGCGCTCCTCGAGGTCGCGCGTCAGGGCCGCGCGGTCGGCCTTTTCGCCGCGCGACTCAAGCTGCCGGGCGCGGCGCTCGGCGCGCACCGCGGCCGAGGCGGTCATGAAGACCTTGAGGGGCGCCTCGGGGAAGACCACCGTGCCCATGTCGCGGCCGTCGGCGACGAGCCCCGGGGCGACGGCGGCGTTGCGCTGCAGGTCAAAGAGCGCCGCACGCACGCCCGGCACCGCGGCCACCTTCGAGGCGGCGACCCCGACCTCTTCGGTGCGGATCACGCGGCCGACGTCGCGGCCCTCCAGCCACACGCTTCCCTCGCGGAAGACGGGTCTGAGGCTGCGCGCGACGGCTTCGAGCGCGGCCGGGTCGGCGAAGTCCGCCTTCGCCTCGAGGGCGGCCAGGGCGGCGAGCCGATAGAGCGAGCCGCTGTCGAGGTAGTGAAATCCGAGCGCGGCTGCGACGCGCTCGGCGATGGTGCCCTTGCCGCTCGCGGCCGGGCCGTCGATGGTGATGACGGGAACGTTCACTTCGTTCATTTTTCTGCTTCCTTCCGAACGGGTCGGGACGCCGCCTTCGCGGGGGCGCCCGCGGCGACGGTGGTCTTCGGGGGACGTCGATGGGCGAAGTCCTTCATGAAGGCGACCAGGGCCTCGGCGCCCTCGACGGGCATGGAGTTGTACATGGAGGCGCGGATGCCGCCCACGGTGCGGTGACCCGCGAGGTTCGCGAGTCCCGCGGCCGCGGCCTCGCGCACGAAGACCGGGGTGAGCGATTCGTCGCGCAGGCGGAAGACCACGTTCACGCGGCTCCGCGAGCCCGGCGCGACGTGGCAGACGTAGCTCTCGGACATCTCGTCGATCGCGTCGTAGACCATCTTGGAGCGCACGCGGGCGAGTTCGTCCATCTTCGCCACACCGCCCTGGGATTCGATCCACTGCGCCATCAGGCCCGCGACGTAGAGCTGGAAGACCGGGGGCGTGTTGGGAATGCTCTCCGTGCGGCTGTAGACGCCGTAGTTGAGGAGCGTGGGGACCTCCGTGGTGGCGAGCCCGAGGAGGTCGCGCCTCAGAATCACCACGGCGAGGCCGGCGATGCCGAGGTTCTTCTGCGCCGCGGCCCAGACGAGGCCGAAGCGGGAGACGTCCACCGGACGCGTCATGAAGTTGCTCGACATGTCGCAGACGAGCGGCACGGCAGGCGTCTCTTCGAGCGTCGGGGGCGCGGGGAACTCCACGCCGTGGATCGTCTCGTTGTCGCAGTACGCGCAGTAGCTCGTTTCGGGAATCACCTCGAGCTCGGCGTCGTCGGGCGCGCGCGTGCCCGACCCCGAGAAGGCGGTCTGCACGCGGCCGAAGCGCAGCGCCTCCTTCGCGGCCGCCTTGCTCCAGGCGCCCGTGATGATGTAGGTCGAAAGCGTGCCCGCGCCGAGCAGATTCATCGGCACCATGGCGAACTGCATGCGTCCGCCCCCCGGGCAGAAGAGCACGTCGTAGTTGTCCGGCACCGAGAGGAGCGAGCGGATGCGCGCGCGCAGGTCCCGCATCAGGGCGGCGACTTCGGGGCCTCGATGACTTGCCTCGAGGATCGAGCAGCCGCATCCGCCGTAGTCGAGCAGTTCCGTCTGAATCCGGCGCAGCACGCGTTCGGGGAGCATCGCGGGACCGGGAGCAAAGTTGTAGGGACGCGCCATTGCAGGGTTTCTTCCGGGTGGGGAGTGAAGTGAAGACATGCGGAAAGCCCGGCGGTCGGCCGGGCTTTCCTTTCGCTCAGATTTTAGGAGCGGTCTCCCTTCGGAGCATCCTTCGCGGCCGGTTCGGCCTCGCCGCCCTCATCGGGCTCGGCGTCGTCCGCCTCCGGCGCCTCGTCGGTCTCGTCTTCGCCCGCGGCCTCCTCGGGCTCGCCCGCATCCTCGATCTCGAGGTGCTGGAGCTCGGACTCGTCCTCGGCGCCCGTGCGCTCGATGCGGTCCACGGAGACGAGCGTCTCCTCGGCCACGCGGAAGAGCATCACGCCCTGCGTGCGGCGTCCGCAGACGCGCACTTCGCCCGCGCGCGTGCGGATCACCTTGCCGCCCGTCGAGAGCAGCATGATGTCGTCCTCGGGCGTCACGATGAGCGCGGAGACGAGGCTGCCGGTGCGCTCGGTCATGTACATCGCGAGCACGCCCTGACCGCCGCGGCGCTTCACCGGGAATTCGGTGACGGGCGTGAGCTTGCCGAAGCCGCGCTCGCTCGCGGTGAGGACGAACTTCTCGTCGTCGTTCGACGTGGCGAGCGCCATCACGACGGCGCCTTCGGGGAGGCGGATGCCGCGCACGCCATGGGCCGTTCGGCCCATCACGCGCACGTCGGTCTCCTTGAAGCGGATGCCGCGGCCCGCGGACGTGAAGAGGAAGACGTCGTCCTCGCCCGAGGTGATCGTGACGCCGATGAGAGACTCGCCCTCATCGAGCACCGTCGCGCGCAGGCCCTTGTTGCGGACGTTCGCAAAGGCCGAGAGCGGCGTGCGCTTCACCGTGCCGCGGTTCGTCGCGAAGAAGACGAACTTCTCGTCGTCGAACCCCTCGATCGGCAGGATGAAGGTGATCTTCTCGTCTTCGGCGAGCGGAAGGAGGTTGACGATCGGACGCCCACGGGAGTTGGCCTTCCCTTCGGGGAGGTCGAAGACGTCCACCGGGTAGACCTGCCCGAACGTCGTGAAGCAGAGCATGATGTCGTGCGAATTCGCGACGAAGAGCTTCTCGATCGCGTCGTCCTTCAGGGTCGCCTGAACGTTGCGGCCCTTGCCGCCGCGCGTCTGCGCGTTGTAGTCGGAGAGCTCCTGGCTCTTCACGTAACCGTCGCGGGTGATCGTCACGACCATCTCGCGGCGCGGGATGAGGTCGCGCTTGTTGAAGTTCGGGTCGCCCTCGAGGTCGATCGTCGAGCGGCGTTCGTCGCCGAACGCATCGCGGATGGCGACGAGTTCCTCGCGGATGATCGCCGTGACGCGCTCGGGCTTCCTGAGGATGTCGATCAGGTCGAAGATGCGCTCCATCATCGCCTCGTAGTCGGCGAGGATCTTTTCGCGCTCGAGCCCCGTGAGGCGCCGCAGGTTCATCGCGAGGATGTTGTCCACCTGGGGCTTCGTGAGATAGTAGAGGCCGTCGGGTTGGAGGCCGCGCTTGGGATCGAACGTCTCCGGATCGGCGTCGCGGCCGTAGCTCTTCGCGCGCTGGGTGATGTCGGCGGCGAAGCCGAGGGGCCACCCGCGGCCCATGAGCGAGGCCTGCGCCTCCTCGACGGTCTTGGCGGCGCGGATGAGGCGGATGAACTCGTCGATGTTCGCGAGCGCGATCGCCTGACCGGCGAGCAGATGCCCCGCGTCGCGGCTCTTCCTCAGGCGGAAGATCGTGCGGCGGGTGACCACTTCGCGGCGGTGCGCGAGGAAGTGCGTGATCATCTGCTTGAGGTTGAGGAGCATCGGCTGGCCGTCCACGAGGGCGACCATATTGATGCCGAAGCTCTCCTGCATCTGCGTGTTCTTGAAGAGGTTGTTGAGGACCACCTCGGGCATCGTGCCCTGCTTGAGGTCGATCGCGATGCGGATCTGCCGGGTGGACTCGTCGCGCATCTCGGAGATGCCCTCGAGCTTCTTCTCGCGCCAGAGCTCGTGCATGCGCTCGTAGAGCGAGCGCTTGTTCACCATGTACGGGATCTCGTCGACCACGATGCGGGTGCGGCCGTTGCCGAAGTCCTCGAGGTGGGTGCGCGCGCGCATCAGCACGCGCCCGCGGCCCGTGCGGTAGCCCTCATGCACGCCGCTGATGCCGAAGATGATGCCGCCCGTGGGGAAGTCCGGTGCGGGCATGCGGCGGATGAGCTCCTCGATCGAGCAGTCCGGGTGCTCGAGCGCATGGGCGCAGGCGTCCACGGTCTCGCGCAGATTGTGGGGCGGGATGTTGGTCGCCATGCCGACGGCGATGCCCGAAGAGCCGTTCACGAGGAGCTCCGGGAGGCGCGTCGGGAGCACCACGGGCTCCATCTCCGAGTTGTCGAAGTTCGGGATGTAGTCCACCGTGTCTTCATGCAGGTCGGCGAGCATCTCCTCGGCGATCTTCATGAGGCGCACCTCGGTGTAGCGCATGGCCGCCGCGCTGTCGCCGTCGATCGAGCCGAAGTTGCCCTGACCGTAGATGAGCGGATAGCGCATCGAGAAGTCCTGCGCCATGCGCACGATCGTCTGATACGCGGCGATGTCGCCGTGCGGGTGGAATTTGCCGAGCACCTCGCCCACCACGCGGGCGGCCTTCTTCGTGGGCGAATTCCACGTATTGCCGATCTCCTTCATCGCGTAGAGCACGCGCCGGTGCACGGGCTTGAGGCCGTCGCGCACGTCGGGAAGCGCGCGTCCCACGATCACGCTCATCGCGTAGTCGAGGTAGGACTGGCGCATCTCGCTCTCGATTGCGACCGGAAGAAGCTCCTGGGCGATGGCGTCGCCCAAGGTGGGCGAGCCGCCTTCGAGCGGTTCCTCGACTTCCGGGGCCGGCTGGCCGCCCTCGGCTTCGATGTTCTCCCCGCCTTCGTTCTTCTTTTCTTCGTCCATCAGCTTCTTCCCTGAGAAATTCTGCTTGTAGGTCCGCCGGGCGAACCGCCGTCAAAACGGGCGCCGGGACCGGAAACGGGGTATTTTATCAGTTTCACCTCCAATTCCCGACCGCCCGGCCGCCCCCGACCGCCCCTCCGCAAAGGGCCAGCGGCGCCGCGCCGACGGGCGGCATTTCCCTTTCCTTCCACAGCCTCGCAATGCTTGAAGCCGACACCCTCATTGAAGCCCGCTGGGTCATTCCGGTCGCCCCGAAGGGCGCGATTCTCGAGAACACCGCCGTCGTCGTGACGCAGGGCCGCATCACGGCGCTCCTGCCGGTCGAGGAGGCGCGCCGCCTCTACGCGGCCCGCGACGTCGTCTCGCTCCCCGAGAGCGCCGTCCTCCCGGGCTTCGTGAACCTGCACTCACACGCCGCGATGAACCTCGTGCGCGGGCTCGGTGCCGACCTCCCGCTCATGGACTGGCTCACGAAGAAGATCTGGCCCGCCGAAGGCAAGCTCATGAGCCCCGAGTTCGTGCGCGACGGCTCCTGGCTGGCGGGCCTTGAGATGGCCGCGGGCGGCGTGACGACGACGTCGGACCACTACTTCTTCCCGCGCTCGGCCGCCGAAGGCCTGCGCCGCGCGGGCCTGCGCTGCGCGGTCTCGGGCATCGTGATCGGCTTCCCCTCTGCCTGGGCCGATTCGGACGCGGCGTACCTCGAGAAGTCCGAAGCTCTCATCCGCGACCTCGCCGGGGACGAGTTCGTCCACGCCACGATCGCGCCCCATGCACCCTACACGGTCTCGGACGCCTCGCTCAAGCGCTGCGCGGAGATCTCCGACAAGTGGGGCGTGCCGATCCACATGCACGTGAACGAAACGGCGGGCGAAGTCGCCGACAGCCTGCGCGACCACGGCGAGCGCCCGCTCGAGCGCCTGCGCCGCTGCGGGCTCCTCAACGAGCGCCTCATCGCCGTGCACAGCGTGCACGCCGACGCGGGCGACATCGCGCTCATGGCGGCGGCGAAGGCCACGGCCTGCCACTGCCCGTGCTCGAACCTCAAGCTCGCGAGCGGCTTCGCCCCCGTCGCAAAGTTCCTCGAGGCGGGCGTCAACCTCGGCATCGGCACGGACGGTGCGGCAAGCAACGACAAGCTTGACATGTTGGGTGAAACGCGGCTCGCCGCGATGCTCGCCAAGGCGGTCGCACAGGACCCGACCGCCGCTCCGGTGCACGACATGCTCGAGGCGGCGACCTTGGGCGGCGCGCGCGCACTCCACTGGGACGATGAAATCGGCTCCATCGAGCCGGGCAAGGCCGCCGACCTCTTTGCGATCAACCTAGCCACGCCCGAATCGCTCCCCGTACAGGACCCGGCCGCGCAGATCCTCTACTCGGCCGGACGCGAATGCATCACCCACACGTGGGTTGCGGGCCGTCAAATCATGTCGAAGGCGGTCGGCGCGCAGTTCCCCGAACTCAATGCGGCGCGAGAAGCTGTTGCCGTCGCGCATTCGTGGCAGAATCGAATTTGAGACGGAGCGCCCTAGAGCGTCTAATGCGCTGGGGCCTTCCGCCGGTGGGAGCGGGTTTCCCGCATTTTGCGGCCTGACGCCTTGTATTCCTATAATGGCGCCGAAGATTATCGTGCACCTTTCTCACCCCGGGAACGCCAGACCGGCGACCGGTGGTCTGAAGGGCGCTGCCCCCTTGCGGGATGACCTTTCGGTGCCGTCTTTTGTTAAGGACAGGCATTCATCCTCGTCCTGTTTCTTAAAAAGGATCCTTAAATGAAGACTTCCGCGAAGCTTTGCGGCGTTGCCGCCGCTCTTCTTCTCGCCGCCTCCTTCGGTGCCTCCGCCGAGACGGTGAACCCCTACGTGCACAGCTCGTCGGGCCAGATCGTCAAGAACAGCACCAACCTCTGCTGGCGCACCGGCTTCTGGACGCCCGCTCTGGCTGAAGCCATGGGCGTGAACGGCGCCGGCTGCGCCTGCGACGCCGACATCCTCGACAAGAAGGCCTGCACGGCCGTCGAGGCCCCGGTCGTCACGAAGGCCGCTGAAAAGGTGACCTTCTCCGCCGACACGCTCTTCAACTTCGACAAGGCCACGCTCAAGCCCGAAGGCCAGGCCGTCCTTGACGACCTCGTCTCGCGCATCGCCGGTGTCGACCTCGAAGTCATCGTCTCGACCGGCTACGCCGACCGCATCGGCTCCGACGCCTACAACCTGAAGCTCTCCCAGAAGCGCGCCGACGCCGTCAAGGCGTACCTCGTCAAGAAGGGTGTTGACGCCGCTCTGATCAAGTCCGAAGGCAAGGGCGAGGCCGATCCGGTCGTCAACTGCCCGAACCCCTCGAAGGCCGGTCAGATCAAGAACTTCCGCGCCCTCGTCGAGTGCCTGCAGCCCAACCGCCGCGCCGTGGTTGAAGTTGTCGGCTCCCGTCCGGCCAACTAATGACTCTCCGGTGGACGCTCCGCGCGTCTGCTGAATGAAGTTCATTCGAGACCCCTGCCTTCGGGCGGGGGTTTTGTTTTTTTCAGAATCCCGATACCTGCAACATGCTTCCGCGCCTCTTCCTCTTCGACCTCGACGGCACGCTCGTGGACTCCGCCCCCGATCTCGGCGGAGCCGCAAACGACATGCTCGCCGCCCGCGGGCGCCCTGAACTCCCACTCGAGGAGCTCCGCGTCCCCGCCGGGCACGGCGCTCCGGCCCTCCTCAAAAGGGCCTTCAGCATCGAGCGCGACGACCCGCGCTTCCCGGAGCTGCGCGATGAATTCCTCAGGAACTACGTCGCCCGCGGCGTCTCGCACTCGTCCGTCTATGCGGGCGTGCGCGAGCTCCTCGAAGGCCTCAGGGAAATGGGCGTCGCCTCGGGCGTCGTCACGAACAAGCCCCACGAGCTCGCCCTCAAGGTCTGCGACGAACTCGCCCTGACGCCCCTCCTCGCAACCATCGTCGGCGTCGGCATTCCCGGCACCGAGGTGAAGCCCCTGCCCGGGTCGCTCCTGAAGGCGCTCGCCGACCTCGGGGCTCAGCCCGAGGCCGCCCTCTACGCGGGCGACAGCACGACGGACGGCCTCGCCGCCCATGCCGCCGGCATGCCCTTCGCCTGGGTCTCCTGGGGGTGCCAGCCCGAAGCGCCCGAAGCGGGCGTCGCGGACTTCATCGCCCGCGAACCCGCGGATCTGCTCGTCTGGGCGATGCGTCGAGGAAAGTGCTGATGCACCGGGATGTTGTGTAGACGCCCCGGGAAACAAACGGTTGCGATGCAAAGGCGCCCCGGCGGGCGCTACTTCGCGTATGATTCCCCTCACCGAACAACGGGGGCGCCTTGGTTTCGACGGGGATGCTGACGCTGAGCGGTGCATGCCGAGGGGTAGTGACCTCGTAAATCTCTGCTACAAAAACACAAACGCCAACAACAAGCGTTTCGCTCTCGCGGCCTAATCCCCGCGGGATGCTGCACTGATTTGTCTTTGGGTCAGGCAGGGTAAAACCTGCGGCAGCATCAAATTACAAAGTCTAGGAACGGCGAGTGTCTCCGGCGACGTTCCGAAATCAAGGGGACTGGGCAGCCGCTGGCCCGTCGATTGGCAAAACGGCTGTTGAGATTCAAATGATTCGACTACGCATGTAGATCCATCAGAAAACGGTTTCCGGACGCGGGTTCAACTCCCGCCGCCTCCACCAATGCCTGCAGGCTCCGGACTTAGGTCCGGGGCCTGTTTTCATAACTACGAAACCCGCTTCAATTCGCGCAGCATTGTTGTTTCCCATCCGGCCTAGTGCTCCATTCCTGCGCGGCCAACCCGCGCGCAACGGCTATGAAGCAGCACGATCCACGCAAGGGCGCACACCAATTCATCAAAACCTGGTCCGGCAAGGGCTATGAAAAGGGGGAGAACCAACCTTTCTGGCTCTCGCTACTGAAGGACATCTTTGGTGTAGAGAATCCCGAAAATCTCCTCGTCTTTGAGCAGCCCGTCTTCAAGCGCGATGAAATTCCCGCCCGTCGTTTGGGTTTCATCGACGCCTGGATTCCCTCCTCCCGCGTGCTGATCGAACAAAAAGGCCTTGGCCACGCGCTCGACAAGACTCAGAAACAGTCGGACGGCTCGATGCTCACGCCCTTCCAACAGGGCAAGCGCTACGCCGACAACCTCACGACAAAGAACCGGCCGCGTTGGATCATCGCCTGCAACTTCGAGTCCTTCGAAATCCATGATCTCGACAATGAGGACCCGAACGCCAAGCCTGAGGTGATCCTTCTCAAGGATCTCGAGACGGAGTACTACCGCCTCGGCTTCCTCGTTGACTCCGCCCATGACGTGGTGAAGGCGGAAACGAAGCTCTCCGTTGCCGCCGGCGAAATTGTGGGGCGCCTTTACAACGGTCTCCTCGCGCAGTACATCAACCCCGACTCCGAAGAAGTGCGCCAGAGCATCAACAAGCTCTGCGTGCGTCTCGTCTTCTGCCTCTACGCCGAAGATGCGCTGCTCTTCAAGACGAAGTCGCAGTTCCACGACTACCTCAAGGGGCTCGATCTGCGGTGCACCCGCTATGGGCTTCAGGCGCTCTTCCGCGTCCTCAACACCCCTGAAGATCAACGCGACCCGTACGACGACCCAATGCTCCTTGACTTCCCCTACGTCAACGGAGGCCTCTTCGCCGACGATGCCATCATCATTCCGCAGCTCACGCCCGAACTGAAGGAACTGCTCCTCAGCGACGCGAGCGAGAACTTCAACTGGGCTGAGATCTCGCCCACGATCTTCGGCGCCGTCTTTGAGTCAACATTGAACCCGGACACGCGCCGCAAGGGCGGCATGCACTACACCTCGGTCGAGAACATCGAAAAGGTCATCAATCCGCTCTTCATGGATGACCTCAACCGCGAGTTTGCCGAGATCATGCGCGGCAAACAGGCGGCCTCACGCATGCGCAGGTTGAAGGCCTTTCAGGAGAAGCTCGGCAAGCTTCGGTTCCTTGACCCGGCCTGCGGTTCGGGCAACTTCCTCACGGAGACCTACCTGCAGCTGCGGCGCCTCGAAAACAAAGTCATCTTGGAGCTCAACGCCGGCGCTGGTCAGTTCGACTTCGGCGGCGAGCACTCGCCCGTCAAGGTGCAGATCAATCAGTTCTACGGCATTGAAATCAACGACTTCGCCTGCTCCGTCGCGCAGACGGCGCTCTGGATTGCCGAGAGCCAGATGCTCAAGGAAACCGAGGACATCATCGGCGCCGTTCTCGACTTCTTCCCGCTCAAGTCCTTCACCAACATTCGCGAAGGGAACGCCCTGCGCTTTGACTGGCGCACTCTGCTTCCTGAAGACGGATCGAACTTTACTTTCATCATGGGCAATCCACCGTTCTCGGGCGCACGACTGATGACGGATGAAAACAAGGCGGACGTGAAGGAAACGTTCGGTTCCAACTGGGCCAATGCCGGCAACATCGACTATGTCGGCTGCTGGTTCAAGCGCGCCGTCGAGATCATGCAGGGGACGACCACGCGCACGGCCTTCGTCGCCACGAATTCCCTCTCTCAAGGCGAGCAGGTTGCGAACCTCTGGAAGCCGCTGGTCGAGCAGTACGGCGCCCACATCGACTTCGCCTATCGGACCTTCCGTTGGGACAGCGAAGCACAGGACAAGGCGCACGTGCATGTCGTGATTGAAGGGTTCAGCACGGCTGAAAACTCCAAGCCCCGCGTGCTTTTCGACGGCGCTGACATCCTTGAGGTTCCGAACATCAATGCCTACCTCCTTGATGGTCCTGACTGTTTCGTTGCAAGCCGCAGCACGCCTCTGTGTGACGTCCCGGAAATCGGTATCGGCAACCAGCCGATCGACGATGGCAACTACCTCTTCACAGAAGAAGAGAAGAATGACTTCGTGAAGAAGGAACCCCTGTCCGAAGCTTTCTTCAAGCCTTGGTACGGATCTTTTGAATTCATCAACCGCGCGCCGCGTTGGTGCCTTTGGTTGGGCGACTGTCCGGCCGCCACGCTCGCCAAGATGCCGTTGGCGAAGGCGCGCGTCGCAGCAGTTCGGCGATACCGGCTGAACAGCTCGCGTGAGGGGACGAAGAAACTGGCCGATACGCCTCGACGCTTCCTTGTCGAAAACATGCCGTCGAGCAACTACATTCTGGTTCCCAGCGTCTCATCCGAACGACGACGCTACGTACCGATGGGCTTCATGACGCCTGATGCGCTCACAAGCAACCTCGCGCTGCTCATCCCCAACGCTACCCTCTATCACTTCGGCATTCTCACAAGCTCCGTCCACATGGCCTGGATGCGGGCAGTTGCCGGCCGTCTAAAGAGCGACTACCGCTACTCGAAGGACATCGTCTACAACAACTTCGTCTGGCCTGAAGTGATGGAAAAGCTCAGAGAGAAAATCGAACGGACGGCACAGAAGATTCTCGATGCCCGTGCGGCGGAGCCTGATGCATCGCTCGCCGTACTCTATGACGACGATTCGATGCCCGACGACCTGCGTGCCGCGCACGCCGCCAACGACCGCTTGGTGCTCGAAGCCTACGGACTTTCCGGCGACTCAGATGAAGCGACGATCACCGCGCATTTGATGAACCTCTACGTCCGAAAGGCCACAGAAGTGGATCGCCGCGACGCCGTGGAAGCTACGCTCGTCAAAATCCTCGGCAAAGGTTGCGAGGGCGTTCCTGAATGGCTCTCCGCCCTTCATGCCGATGCGCTTGCCGGGAAAATCACCCCTGAGGAACTGCTTGAGCAGGGGCGCGTTCTCAAGAAGGCTCAGAAAGCCAAGTAGCCGCCGGCCGACTTTTGAAGTCTGGCCTGCCCCTCCGGACCGCCGGTTCTCCCCCCGCAGCGGTCCGGCCCCCATCGAAAGACAAAAAAACAGATGATCACCTCCCGATTCATTGAGCTTCAGCCCGCCTTCGACGCCCTCGCGCTCCTCTTCCTGCAGCCCGAACGTCTCGGCGCCGCTTCGGCGCTTCCCGCCGCGGCCGAAACGATTCTGGAGGCCGCCCAGGGCGGCCCGGCGCTTCCCGCGGAACTCCTCGGGAAGCTCGAGCGCATCGCGTCGCAACAGCCCCCGAGCGACCTCGAGTTCGCGCAGGCCTATGCGCGACTCTTTCTCGGCGTCTCCGAAGAGACGATTCCGCTCTGCGAGAGCGCCTGGACGAGCGCGCAGCGCCTCAACTGCCAGGCCGCGCAGCTCGAATGCCGCCGGGCCTACGAGGAGGCGGGACTTGAACTTTCCGGGGGCTCCGTCGTTCCGGAGGACCACCTCGGGCTGATGCTCGGATTCCTCGCCGTCACGGCGCTGCGCGGCGACGAGGCCGCCGGCCTCGAGTTCGCGGCAAAGCACGCCGCGCCGATGATGGAGACCATCGCCCGCGCCACCGCGGCGAAGGGCGCGGCCGCCGGTCCCTACGCCGACGCCGCGGCGCTCCTTGAAGGGGCGGCGGCGCTCCTCACTCCCGACGCGAAGTAAAACGACGCCCGCAGAGCAACTCTCCCTGCGGGCGTTTTTCTTCCGCCGGCCGCCCGAAGGGGCGGCCTTTGAGCCTCGGCCATCAGACCTTGAGCGGGTAGTGCTCGACGTCCATGTGGCTCGCGATGTAGCGGATCTTCGGCTCGGTGCCCGCGGCGGCGTTCATGGGCTTCGCGCGGTCGATGAGCTTCTTCATCTCGGGCGTGGGGTTCTCATAGTCCACGAGCGTCATCGCGCCGATGCCGCACGCCTCGACGCAGGCGGGCACCCGGCCCTCGGACGTGCGGTGCGTGCAGAGCGTGCAGTGCTCGGCGCGCCCGGGCCTGCGGCGCTGCCAGGGTTCGAGGTCCCTGACGGCGAGCGGCGCCTTGTCGCCGAAGTAGTTGACGACGCCCTTGTCGTTGAACTTCGGCGCCCCGTAGGGGCACGCGTGCGCGCACATGCGGCAGCCGATGCACTTGGCGTCGTCCACGAGCACCTCGCCGCCCGGGCCGCGGTGGATGGCCTTCGCCGGGCAGACCTTCATGCAGGCCGGGTTCTCGCAGTGCTGGCACGACGCCCGGAAGTAGTTGACGACACGCGCCTCGAAGTTCTCCTGGCGTTCGATGCGCTCATAGAAGATCCCGGGCGCAACCTGGTTCTCTTCCTTGCAGGCAATGGCGCAGGCGTGACAGCCCACGCACCGGTCGATGTTGACGATGATTCCGAATTTCGACATGACTCTCCCTCCTTTACGCACGCGGAGCGGCTTCTTCCGCCTTCACGACCTCGACGCAGACGTCGTTGCAGCAGGGGTAGCCCGAGATCGGATCCCAGCCGAAACGCGGGATGAGCACCTGCGTCTCCTGGTCGCCGCGCCAACCGTACTGGGCGTCCACCAGCCCCTTGCGGGCGAGGAGCGTCACGCGCACCTTGGCGCGGACCTTGGTCTTTGAGTAGGGAGAGAGGATCCAGACGCGGTCGCCCTCCTTCAGACCGCGCTCGGCGCAGTCCGCCGGGTTCATGTTGATCACCGACTCGGGCTCGAGCTCGAGCAGATAGGGCTGGTCCGAGCGGGTCTTCGAGTGCGTGATGTAGGGGCGGCGCGTGCCGTTGATGAGCTTGAGGGGGAATTCCTTCGTCGGCTGCGGCGCGCGTTCGTAGACGGGGAGTCCGGGGAAGCCGTGCTTCGCCTGAACGCTCGAGACGAACTCGATCTTCCCCGAGGGCGTGCGGAAGCCGGGCTTGCCGTCAAAGCGCAGGAGCCCCTTGGCGTACTTCTCGGTCTCGGGCTTCGGGAACCACTCGCAGACGTTGACGGCCGGCAGCATCGCCTGGCGCTCGGCGTAGCTCGTCCCCCAGGGGCCGAGAATCGAGTCGCAGGCCTTCACCGGGTCGCCGTCGAAGAAGAGCTTCGAGTCGCCAGTTGCGGCCGCGCCGATCGTGAGCGCGATCTTCCAGTCCTCCCAGGCCTCGCCGAGGGGCTTCACGGGCTTTCGCGCGCTCACCTTGCGGCCGTGCACGCCGAAGGGCGCGTAGCGCTCGAAGTTCATCGCCGCGGGGAGCACGAGGTCCATGTCGTGGTGCGTGTCGTCGCGGTAGAAGTAGTCCGTCGCGAAGGAGAAGTCCATCGCACGGATCGCCGCCTTGTATTCGTCCGGACTCGGCCAGATGAGCACGTTCGTGCCGAAGCCCGCGAAGGCACGGATGCGGCTCGCCTTCACCATCTCGGGGAGCTTGTTGGGGCTGCAGAGCACCTGGAGCTCGTTCCAGACGGGAGCGAACTCGCGGTCGATGCGCTTCGTCTTCTGTTCGGGCTCGTTGAACCACTTCTGGTCGATGAAGGACTTGGTGTAGCCCTCGTCCCAGCGCAGGTAGTCCTCGGGCCAGTTCGCGAAGGCCGAGCCCCCCTTGTTGTCCACGTTCCCCGTGAGCGCCATCAGGAGCGAATAGGCGCGCACGTTGTTGCACCCGTTGCCCTGGTGCGGGACCGACTGTCCGGGAAGCATCATCGAGGAGGGACCGTCGGCGAAGAGGCGGGCGGCCTCGACCACGTCGGCCGCCGGAACGCCCGTCTCCTTCTCGACGAATTCCGGCGTGAAGGCTTCGGCGTACTTCACGAGCTCCTCGTAGCCCGTGCACCACTTCTCGACGAAGTCGCGCTTCACGAGGCCCTCCTTCACGAGGACGCGGATCATGCCCCAGGCGAGCGCGCCGTCGGTGCCTGGGCGCACCTGCAGGTGCAGGTCGGCCTGCTCGGCCACCTTCGTGCGGCGCGGGTCGACCACGATGAGCCTCAGGCCGCGCGCCTTCTGCGCGAGAAGGTTCCTGAAGAACCCGTGGGGCGAGGCCCAGGCGCCGTTTTTGCCGACGATCATCGTGCACTTCGCCTTCGGATTCGGCCCGCCCGAGATCTCCTGACCGTAGGAGAGCTCCAGCGCGTGCACGTAGGCGAGGTTGCAGGCGACCGAGCTCTCGCAGCAGTAGTTGGGGCTGCCGAAGTAGCGCGCGAGGCGCATCACGGGCGGACGGGGCTCCTTCGGGTCGCCGCAGTAGAAGAGCACGCGGTCGGCGCCGTACTTCGCCTTCACGGCGTTCAGGCGCTCGGCGATCATCTTGATCGCCTCGTCCCAGCTGATGCGCACCCAGCCCGGGTCCGCGGCCCCCTTGGGCGCCGTGCGCTTCAGGGGATAGAGCAGGCGGTTGGGGTTGTAGAGGCGCTGCAGGGTCGCGATGCCCTTGGAGCAGAGGAAGTGGTTCGGGTGCTCATTCCAGTTTTCAATGCGGATCACCGTGTTGCCGCGGGCGCGGAAGTGGATGCCGCACATCGGCATGTGGTTGCACGAATCACAGATGGTCCAGCCGGACCATTCGCCTTCGCCGGCAGCGGGAGCCGCATGAACGGCTGCCGGTTGGAAGAGGCCGGCGGCAAAGCCGGCGCCGACGCCCTGGATGAGCGTACGCCTTGAGACGGATGGGATCATGTTGTTCTCCTCACTGCGCTTGTGTTCTAAGAAATTGATTACGCAATGCTTTTCTTTGTTATTAGATCCTAATGCCTAGTACTTTCGGAGACATCCGTGATAGCCCTAGCGTCATGGAGGATCTGTGGCGCCGACTCGGCCGCTGCGCCTCCCCGGCGCCCCGCCTTCAAGCATTGCGGGAGTGCGGACCGCGCCCGGGGCGATGGGCGCACGAGCGTCCGAAATTGAAACCCCCCGTCAAATTTCGATTCCTCTCCGCTCCGGCCAACCGATAATGGATGAATCAGCTGATTCATCTCCTTACGGGAGGCGTTATTTCCATGGCAAAGGTTCTCAAGTTCACCGCCTGCGCCGCCGCAGTCGCCGTCGCGCTCTACGCCGCCGCGGGCTACGTCGGCGTGCCTTATGCGACGCGAACGGTCGTGGAGAAGACGGCGTCCGAAATGCTCGGCCGCACCGTCACGCTCAAGGACGTCACCTTCAATCCCTGGACCTGGGTGTATGAGATCAAGGGGCTCGAGATTCCCGAGCCCGGCTCCGAGCCGCTCCTCAAGCTCGCGCTCCTGCGCATCGACGCTTCTTCGCAGACGCTCTTCAAGCTCGCTCCGGTTCTCGATGAGGTCACGATCGACGGCCTTCAGGTGAACGCCGTCATGAACGAAAAGAACAAAAAGGACTTCGAGCGGCTCACGGGCGGCTCCGGCGATGCGGGGGCGAAGTCCTCGGGGTCGTCCTCCGCAGGCTCGTCGGGGCTGCCGAAGTTCGCGCTCTACAACATCTCGCTCACCAATTCGTCCCTGCGTTATCAGGACAAGGCCGCCGGGATCGACGAGTCGGTCACCGACCTCACGGTGAAGCTGCCCTTCGTCTCGACGATGGAAAGTTCGAGCGAGAGCCTCGTGACGCCGGAGCTTTCGCTGAAGCTCAACGGCTCGCCCATCGAGGCGACGGGTTCGACGAAGCCCTTCGGCACCACGCTTGAGGCGCAGCTCAACCTCAAGATCGCCTCGCTCGACGTCGGCGCGCTCGCACGCCTCGTGCCCGCACTGCAGGGCGACAAGCTCAAAGTCGCGGGCGCCAAGCTCTCGAGCGACCTCAACTTCATCTTCCGCAATCCCACGGGCGGCAAGCCCGCGAAGATGCTCCTCTCGGGGCGCACCACGCTCACGGACGTTTCGGTGACGCACAAGGGCGCCACGCTCGTCACGCTCCCGAAAGCGGACGTGACGGTGGGCGAAGTGGACCTCGTCGGCAGGAAGGCGGTGGTGCAGAACGTCACGGTTTCCGGACTCAAGGTCCGCGCGGCGAAGACGAAGTCCGGCATCAATCTCCTCGAGGCGGTCGAATCGGTCTCGGGGAGCCCGGCGGCCAAGTCGGGCAGCGCCGAACCCGCCTCGGGCTCGAGCTCCGGCCCGGACGCCGCCTGGTCGTGGCGCGTCGCCTCCGCCTCGCTCACGAACGCCGACCTTTCCTGGTCGGACGCGACGGTGAGCCCCGCGGCGAAGCTGGGGCTCTCGAACCTCAACGTCACGGTGAAGGACCTGTCGTCTGAAAAGAACCATGCGGGATCCTTCACGGTCGCCGCGGACGCCCTCGGCGGGCACGTCGAGGCGTCGGGCACGGTCGCGCCCGCTCCGCTCGCGGTTGCCGCGGCGGTCCGCGGCTCGCGGCTCACGTTGAACGCCGCGGCGCCGTACGTGAAGGCGGCCCTCGGCGCGGACCTGCGCGCGGGGATCGCGTTCGACGTCAAGGCGGACGTGGGGGGCGGGAGCGCCAAGGCCTCCGGGTCGGCGACCGTCTCCGACCTGCTTCTGCGCCGAGGACAGACCACGATGGCGAGCGCGAAGACCGTCACGGTGAAGATCGCCGGCGTGGACACCGCGAAGCGCTCGGCCGATGTTTCGCTCATTTCGGTCGCGAGCCCCCTCGTGAACGCCGTGATGACGAAGAAGGGCCTCAACTTCGCCGAGCTCGGCGGCACCTCCTCCGGCGACGGGAAGAAGGCGGAGGCGGCGAAGAGCGCCAAAGCGCAGGGCGCCGGCGCAGCGTGGAGCTGGAAGGTGGGCGAAGCCTCCGTCACGAACGGTACGCTGCGCTTGCGCGACGAATCCGTGAGGCCCGTCGCCTCGGCCGAAGTCCCGAAGCTCAACGTCGTCGTGAAGAACCTCTCCTCGGCGAAGGACAGCCTCGGCACGCTGAACCTCACGAGCGGGCTCGGCGGCGGGTCGCTCGCCGCCGCGGGCAAGGTCGGGATCTCGCCCCTTGCGGCCGACCTGGAGGTGAAGGGCTCGCAGATCGGACTCAAGCCCTTCTCGAGCCTCATGACCGCGTACGCGGGCGTGGGCGCGAAGGGCGGCTCCATCGACTCGACGGGACGCCTCTCGCTGAAGACCGTGAAGGAGAAGACCGTCGCCGGTTGGAAGGGCGACCTTTCGCTCACCGGCCTCGACCTCACGACCGCTTCCGGCGCCGGCCTCATGAGCTGGAGGAAGGCCTCCCTCACCGGGGTGGATCTCGAGACCACCGAACCGCTCCACCTCGTCGTGACGAAGGCCGAAATCGACCAGCCCGCCGAGAAGCAGACGAAGGCCGTGCGCGAGATCGCCGGCATCGCCTCGCTCATCTCCTCGCTCACCGGCCGGGAGAAGACCGCCGAGAAGATCGAAAAGTACTCCGGGAAGCTCTCGGGCTCGATCGTCCTTGAGAACATCCGCTACGAGAACGGCAAGTTCTCCGCCGCGGGCGTCAGTGAAGCCTCGTTGGGCGGCCTCATCCTCGAGAAGCTCTCCTCGTCGGTCGGGGCGAAGCTCAACGCCACCTCGAAGTAGCCTCCGCTCCTCCCGCCCCGGCCGCCCGCCGGAGCGGGAGCTCGGTGCGCCGGGCTTGATTGACCGGCGGATGGGACAAAAAGAAGCTGAGGCGGCCTTCATCGGCCGTCGGTCCCCGGACAGCAAAAAACCCGAATCGTCCTTGAACGATTCGGGTTTGAATTCGTGGTGCCGGAGAAGAGATTTGAACTCCCGACCTTCGCATTACGAATGCGCTGCTCTACCAGCTGAGCTACACCGGCATCTCTCGATCTTCGAAGCTTGCTCAGCCTCGGGATCGGAGGAGGTGAATTATGCAGATGAAAAACCGGAACGGCAAGAGTGATTTACATTTTGTTACATTCAGTCGCAATCCTCCACCCGTCCGCACCGCCGCGCGGTTCGGCCCGGACGACCTCGGCGGACCTCACTCCCGGTGTGCGGGCGTCCCCGCGGGCCGCTTAGAATGATAAGTTTCCGCGCCCGTCCGAAGCGGACGCCCTCCATCAACGCGCTCTCCCGTGAGGCCGATTCGTGACCGAACCCCTAACCGCCCGACTTCCCTCCCCCGAGGACACCGACCGCATGGGCGGCGCGCTCGCCCGGGCGCTTACCGAAGCGAAGCCTGAAATCGACGGCGCGGGGCTCGCTCTGCGCCTCGAAGGAGATCTCGGCGCGGGGAAGACGAGCCTCGTGCGTGCGGCGCTCCGTGCGCTCGGCTGGTCGGGCCCGGTGAAGAGCCCGACCTTCACGCTCCTCGAGACCTACGCGCTTGCCGGGTTCGTCTTCAACCACTTCGACTTCTACCGGTTCGAGACGCCCGAGGAGTTCGACGACGCGGGCTTTTCCGAGGAGTTCGGGCCGGGGCGCGTCTGCGCGACCGAGTGGAGCGTGCGCGCCGAACCGTTTCTGCCGCCCGCAGACCTGATCGTCGCGCTCGCGCCCGAAGGGCTCGGGCGCGTGATCGAGGTGCGGGCCGCCACCCCCGCCGGCGAAGTAGTGCTCGAAGGACTGAGGAAGGCATGGAACGGCGCCGTCTGATCGCCGCCGCGGGCGGCACGCTGCTCTTTTCGCTCGCCCCCTGGCAGATCGCCGAAGGGGCGAAGCTCGTCAACGTGCGCATGTGGCCCGCCGAGGAGTACACGCGCGTCACAATCGAAACGGACGTTCCGCTCAAGTTCAAGCACTTCATGCTGCGCTCGGGCTCGCCCATCCGGCTCGTGATCGACATCGAAGGACTCGCGCTCACCGAGCGCGTGAAGCGCCTGATCGCCGACGTGAAGCCCGACGATCCGTACATCGGCGCGATGCGCATCGGGCAGTTCAAGCCCGGCGTGCTGCGCCTCGTAATGGACTTGAAGACCGACGTAAAGCCCGAGGTCTTTCTGCTCAAGCCCTTCGCGAACTACAAGTACCGCCTCGTCTTCGACGTCTACCCGGCGCATCCGCGCGACGCGATCGGGCGGATCCTTTCGGGTTCGGAGGACACCTCGGACGCGGGCGACCTGATCAACTCGGGTGCTGCAGCCGATCCCCTGGGAGACGTCCTCGCGGGCCTCACGACGCCATCTTCGGGCGGCGCGAAGCCCCAGACCGGAAGCAGCCTCCCGGCGAAGACCGCCCCGAGCAAGCCCGCGCAGACCGCCAAGAGCTTCGCGAAGAAGTCCGACGACGACACCGTCGTGATCGTGATTGATCCGGGCCACGGCGGCGAGGATCCGGGCGCGATCGGGCGCCGCCGGACCCAGGAGAAGACGGTGGTGCTGCAGATCGCGCGGCGCCTTGTCGCCCTGATCGGGAAGGAGCCCGGCATGAAGGCGGTGATGACGCGCAACTCCGACCACTTCGTGAGCCTCGGCGGGCGCGTCGCGATCGCGCGGCGCGTGCGTGCGCACCTCCTCGTGAGCATCCACGCCGACGCCTGGGTGAAGAGCACCGCACGCGGCTCCTCGGTCTTCGCGCTCTCGCAGAAGGGCGCCACGTCCGCGGCGGCCCGCTGGCTCGCGAAGAGCCAGAACGAATCCGACCTGATCGGCGGCGTGAACATCACGACCGTCAACAAGCAGGTGGCGAGCGTGCTCGTGGACATGACCTCGTCCTGGACGATCAGCTACAGCCTCGGGCTCGGCTCGGCCGTGCTCCAGGAGCTCGCCGACGTGAACAAGCTCCACAAGGGCCGCGTCGAGCAGGCGGGCTTCGCCGTGCTGAAGGGCCAGGGCATCCCCTCGATCCTCGTCGAGACGGCGTTCATCTCCAACCCGACCGAGGAGCAGCTCCTCAAGAACGCCTCGCACCAACAGAAGCTCGCGCAGGCGATCCTCACCGGGATCAAGAAGCAGCTCGCAGCCGACAAAACCCTCACGCGCCAGGGCTGAGGGCCCCATTCGGAGCGCCTCGACCGAGACCGCCCCCGGCCATTACAATGCGCACATCTCAAACCTCTGAGCGGCGCGCCCGCTCCGGTCAACACGGAGCCTCCGTCGAGGCGCCTCCCCGCCCAAACGCGGGGGCGGCGGGACCTCCGGAGCCGCGGGCGCGACCGTCCATTTCCATCCTTGGAGTGAAACGCAATGGCTCTTGTTTCCATGCGCCAGCTGCTCGACCACGCAGCTGAAAACGGCTACGGCATTCCCGCCTTCAACGTCAACAACCTCGAGCAGGTTCAGGCCATCATGGCCGCGGCGAGCGAAGTCGGCGCGCCGGTGATCATGCAGGCCTCCGCGGGCGCGCGCAAGTACGCCGGCGAGTCGTTTCTGCGCCACCTGATCGAGGCGGCCGTTGAAGCCTATCCGGACGTTCCCGTCTGCATGCACCAGGACCACGGCCAGAGCCCGGCGGTCTGCCAGGGCGCCATCCGCTCGGGCTTCACCTCGGTGATGATGGACGGCTCGCTCATGAGCGACGGCAAGACCATCTCCACCTACGAGTACAACGTGGACGTCACGC
Organism: uncultured Sutterella sp.; assembly: GCA_905198475.1. Classification (GTDB taxonomy): domain Bacteria; phylum Pseudomonadota; class Gammaproteobacteria; order Burkholderiales; family Burkholderiaceae_F; genus Sutterella. The sequence continues at coordinate 55,178 of CAJKCQ010000001.1, forward strand.
GCCGCGTGGTCGAGATGGCCCACTGCATCGGCGTTTCGGTCGAAGGCGAGATCGGCTGCCTCGGCTCGCTCGAGACGATGCGCGGCGACAAGGAGGACGGGCACGGCACGGATGCCACGATGACCCGCGACCAGCTCCTCACGGATCCGGACCAGGCGGCCGAGTTTGCGCGCATCACGCAGATCGACGCCCTCGCGATCGCGATCGGCACCTCGCACGGCGCCTACAAGTTCACGCGCCGCCCCACCGGCGAGATCCTCTCGATCGACCGCGTGAAGGAGATCCACGCCCGTCTGCCCAACACCCACCTCGTGATGCACGGCTCCTCGTCCGTGCCGCAGGAGTACCTCGCCGAGATCCGCGAGTTCGGCGGCGACATGCGCGAAACCTACGGCGTGCCCGTCGAGGAGATTCAGAAGGCCATTCAGCACGGCGTGCGCAAGGTGAACATCGACACCGACATTCGCCTGGCGATGACGGCCGCGATGCGCCGCTACCTCGTCGAAAATCCCTCTGCCTTTGATCCGCGCGGCTACCTCAAGGCCGCCCGCAACGCCGCCAAGGAGCTCTGCCGCTCGCGCTACCTCGCCTTCGGCTGCGAAGGTCAGGGCGCGAAGATCAAGCCCATTGCGCTCGAGAAGATCGCGGCGAAGTACGCCGACGGCACGCTGCGCCAGAACGTGATCTGATCCGCCCCGTTCGCAAGATAAATGCCCAGGCGCGCACTTCGGAAGCTCTCCAACGCTTCCCGGGGGCGCGCCTTTTCGTCACTCTCCGGCTGCAATCTTCATGACTGAGAAGAACCCATCCTCCGCCGAGGCGCTCAAGGGCAAGAAGGGGCTGCGGCGCCTCCTCAACGCCACGCGCTACTCCTGGCAGGGCATCCGCGCGGGCTTCACGCACGAAGCGGCCTTCCGCGAGGAGTGCCTGCTCGCCCTCGTCCTCATTCCCGTGGCGCTGCTGCTGCCCGTGACGCTCCTCGAGAAGGTGATCCTCATCAATTCGGTGCTCTTCCTGCTGTTGGTCGAGATCCTCAACTCCGCCGTCGAGGCGGTGGTGGACCGCATCGGCATGGAGATCCATCCGCTCGCGGGGCGCGCGAAGGACATGGGCAGCGCCGCCGTGCTCTTCGCCCTCATCATGGGCGGCGTCGCCTGGGCCTTCATCGCCCTGCCCGCGCTCTGGCGCCTTCTTGCGGGCTGAGCGAGCGCAAACCGCGTTGGGTGGTTTCACCGGCCCGCCGGGAGCGGGCCGCCCGCGGCACCCTTAAAATCATCGTTTCGACGACCTTTTTTCTTTCACCCTTCAGGGGAGGCAATTTCCAATGCCCGGTCTTTCCAAGACGAACATTCCGTCCCTCAAGCAGATCTACAGCGGCAAGGTCCGCGACTGCTACGAAGTGGGCTCCGACAAGCTTCTGCAGGTCGCGAGCGACCGCATCTCGGCCTTCGACGTGATCCTCGGCGACCCGATCCCCGGCAAGGGCAAGGTCCTCACCGCGCTCACGAACTTCTGGTTCGAAAAGCTCAAGGACGTGATTCCGAACCACCTCACCGGCATCGATCCGAAGACGGTCGTCAAGCCCGAGGAGATACCCCAGGTCGACGGCCGCGCCGTCGTCTGCAAGCGCCTCAAGCCGATCCTCATCGAGTGCGTCGCGCGCGGCTACATCATCGGCGGCGGATGGAAGGACTACCAGGCGACCGGCGAAGTCTGCGGCATCAAGCTCCCGGCGGGCCTGCGCCAGGCCGAAAAGCTCCCCGAGCCGATCTTCACCCCGGCCGCCAAGGCCGAGCTCGGCACGCACGACGAAAACATCTCCTACGACCGCGTCGTTGAGATGTACGGCGAGAAGGTCGCGCGCACGATCAAGAACGCCACCCTCGAGCTCTACAAGCGCGCCTCTGAGTACGCCCTCACGAAGGGCATCATCATCGCCGACACGAAGTTCGAGTTCGGCCTTGACGAGAACGGCAACGTCCTCCTGATGGACGAAGTCCTCACGCCCGATTCGAGCCGCTTCTGGCCGGCCGACTCCTACGAGGTCGGCACGTCCCCGAAGAGCTTCGACAAGCAGTACATCCGCGACTGGCTTGAAACCCAGCCCTGGAACAAGCGTCCGCCCGCTCCGAAGATTCCCGCCGAGGTGATCGAGAAGACGGCCGACAAGTACCGCGAGGCGCTTCGCCGTCTGACCGGCACGGACATCGAGCCGTAACCGGACCCTCCCGGCTCCTACAATCCGACACCCGCGGCCGCCGCTCTCCCTCACCGGAGTCCGGCGGCCGGGCGTTTTCCAGAGAACCGTTTTTTCTCCAAATGAACACCATGGATCAGAGCACCCAGACTCCCCTCGTCGGCATTCTGATGGGCAGCAACTCCGACTGGGAGGTGATGAAGAACGCCGCCCAGATGCTCAAGGACTTCGGCGTCCCCTTCGAAGCGCGCGTCGTGAGCGCGCACCGCATGCCCGATGAAATGTTCGAGTACGCCGAGAAGGCGGCCGAACGCGGCATCCGCGTGATCATTGCGGGCGCGGGCGGTGCGGCGCACCTTCCCGGCATGCTCGCCGCCAAATGCACGCTCCCCGTGTGCGGCGTGCCCGTGCCTTCGAAGTATCTGCGCGGCGTGGACAGCCTCCACTCGATCGTGCAGATGCCCAAGGGCGTTCCGGTCGCGACCTTCGCGATCGGCGAGGCCGGCGCCGCCAACGCCGCGCTCTACGCCTGCCAGATTCTCGCGCTCACGGACGCCGGTCTCTTGCGCCGCCTCGCGGACTTCCGCATCGCGCAGAACGCCAAGGCCCGCGCGATGACGCTGCCCCTCGAGACGCTCGCCTGATTCCCTGAAGGAGACTTCTGAAGATGACCACTCCCCGCACGCTTCTGCCGGGCGCGACGCTCGGCCTCTTGGGCGGCGGCCAGCTCGGACGCATGTTCTCCGAAGCGGCCGCCCGCATGGGCTACCACGTCGTCGTGCTCGAACCCCATGCGCCTTCGCCCGCGGGCGAAGTCTCCTCGGCGCAGATCGCCGCGGCCTACGACGCCGCCGACGGCCTCGACGAGCTCGCCCGCCGCGTCGCCGCCGTGACGACGGAGTTTGAGAACGTCCCGGCCGGGAGCCTGAAGCGCCTCGCCGAGGCGGGCGTCGTCACCGCGCCGCACGCCGACGCGGTCGCCGCCACGCAGGACCGCAACGTCGAGAAGGCCTTCATCGAAAGCGCCGGGGTGCCGACGGCCCCGCACCGCGCCGTGCGCACCGCCGCCGACGTCGAGGCGCTCTCCGAGGACCTCTTCCCCGGCATCCTGAAGACCGCCCGGCTCGGCTACGACGGCAAGGGCCAGGCGCGCGTCGCCGACCGCGCCGAAGCGCTCGCTGCCTGGGAGAAGTTCGGCCGCACGGACTGCGTCCTTGAGAAGCGCCTCGCGCTCAAGACCGAAGTGTCGGTGATCATCTGCCGCAATCCGCAGGGCGAGAGCCGCGTCTTCCCGGTCTGCGAGAACCACCACCGGAACGGCATCCTCGCCTACACCGTGATGCCCGCGCGCATCGACGCCGCGCTCGCCGAAAAGGCGCAGGCGTTCGCCCGCAGCATCGCCGACCACCTGCACTACGTGGGCGTGCTCTGCGTCGAGCTCTTCGTCCTCGAGGACGGCACGGTGCTCGCAAATGAACTCGCGCCCCGCCCCCACAACTCCGGCCACGCGACGATCGAGGCGTGCGCCACCTCCCAGTACGAGGAGCAGGTGCGCGCGATGGCGGGGCTCCCCTTGGGCGACACCACGCAGATCGCCCCGGCCGTGATGCTCAACCTCCTCGGCGACCTCTGGTTCGACGAGAAGGACGCTCACGTGACGCCCTCCTGGGAGAAGCTTCTCGCGCTCCCGGGCGTGAAGCTCCACCTCTACGGCAAGGCCGAGGCGCGCCGCGCCCGCAAGATGGGCCACGTGACGGTGTTGGGGGCCACGCAGGCCGAAGCCCTCGAACGGGCTCACGAAGCGGCCCGCATCCTCGATCTTCCCTTCGCCGAAGAGCTCACGCAATGACGAAGAACCTCACGCCGCCGGTCGATCCGGTCGAGATCGAGCGCGCCGTGCGCGTGCTCGAAGCGGGCGGACTCGTCGCCATGCCGACCGAAACGGTCTACGGGCTCGCCGCCGACGCCGACCAGGAGTCGGCGGTGAACGCCACCTACGACGCCAAGGGACGGCCGCGCAACCACCCGCTCATCGTGCACGTCGCGGGCCCTGAGGACATCGCCTGGTGGGCGGAGTCGACGCCCGAAGCCGAGCTCCTCGCCCGGCGCTACTGGCCCGGGCCGCTGACGATCGTCCTCACGAAGAAGCCGCGCTGCGGCCTCTGGGTGACGGGCGGGCAGGACACGGTGGCGCTGCGCTGCCCCTCGCACCCCTGGGCGCACGCGCTCATCTCGGCCTTCTCGGGCCCGACGCACCGCGGACTCACCGCCCCCTCGTGCAACTCCTTCGGACGCATCAGTCCGTCGTGCGCGCGGCACGTGCGCGAAGACCTCGGCGAGAAGCCCTCGGGCAAGCTCGACCTCATCCTCGACGGAGGCCCGTGCGAATTCGGCATCGAATCCACGATGGTGAACCTCTCGGGCGCGCGGCCCGAGATCCTGCGTCACGGCGTCGTCACCCGCGCCATGCTCGAGGAGACGCTCGGGCGCCCCGTGCCCGATGCGGGCGCGGACGCTCCGCGCGCCTCGGGGCGGCTCAAGAGCCACTACGCGCCGCGCACCAAGGCGGAGCTCGTGGCGCCCGAAGCCCTCGCCGAACGGGCGCGCGAACTCTCTGCCGAAGGGCTCGCGCTCGCCGTGATGGCGCCTGAGGTGCTGCGCGCGGCGCTTCCCGCCGTCAAGCGCTTCGTCGCCGCACCCGAAGACGTCTCCGCCTACGGAGCGTTTCTCTACGAAGCGCTCCATGAGCTCGACGCCGCGGGCGCCGACCGCATCCTGATCGCGCGGCCCTCCGACGCCCCTGAATGGGCGGCGGTGGACGACCGCCTCGGGCGCGCGACCGCCTGAGCGCGCTTCGGGCGGAACTTCTTCCGGGGAGGAGCGGCACGGCGCCTCCCCGATTCATGCTTCTGGAGAGAAGGAAATGATCGAAATCTACGGCATTCCGACCTGCGGGTCGGTGAAGAAGGCGCTCGCCTGGGCGCGCGCCGAAGGCGTGGAGTTCACGTTCCACAACTTCCGCACCGAGGCGCCCTCGGAGGCGCTCCTCGACGGGTGGCTCAAGTTTGTTCCCGCCGAAAAGCTCGCCAACACGGCCGGGCAGACCTGGCGCAAACTCGACGCGGATCTGCGCGCCGCCGCGAAGGTCAATCCCGCGATGCTGCGCACGCTCATGCTCTCCTCGCCGCTCCTCATCAAGCGCCCCGTGATCGTCTGGGCGGACGGCACCGTCACCTGCGGCGTCGACGAGGCGCTCTGGGCGACGCTTGCCCGCTGAAGCGAAGCACCCAAGGAACGGCCTTCGTGACGCAGCCCATGCTTCTCGAGCGCACCCGCTCGGCGCTTCCCTTCCTCGCCCTCGTCGCCGCCACGGCCTTCTGGGGGAGCTCCTTCATCACGGTCGCAGAGGCGCTTCATTCGACCGATCCCTTCACGCTCGTCTTCCTGCGCTTCGGCGCGGGGACGCTCCTCGTGCTCGCGCTCCTGCGCGGACAGGTGCTGCGGATCCCGGCCCGGACGTGGCGCATGGGCGCCGTCTGCGCGACGGTGATCTATGCGTCCTACCTCCTCAACCACGCCGGGCTGATGACGATCCTCTCGTCCACGTCGGGGTTTCTCACGGCGCTCTACGTGCCGATCACGCCCTTCCTCTTCTGGGCGATGGCCGGACGCCGCCCCGACGGCTTCGCCTTCGCCGGCGCGCTCACGGCCTTCGCCGGGCTCGCGCTTCTCGCCGACCCGTTCTCGCTCTCCTTCCGGAGCAGCTGGGGCGAGTGGGCGACGATCGCCTCGGCCTTCCTCTCCGCCTTCGAGATCATCCTGATGGGGCGCTTCGCGCCCTACTGCCGAGCGCGCGAGATCGCCTTCGTGCAGATCCTCTTCGTCACGCTCTTCGCCGGTGCGGGGACGCTTCTCGCGCACGCCGCGGGGCTGCCGCTCGAGCCCACGACGTTCACCCCCGAACTCGTTCTCTCCGTCGGCTGGCTCGCCGTCATCCTCTGCTGCGCGCAGCTCCTCCTCGCCTGGGGGCAGAAGTTCGTGCCGCCCGCACAGGCCGCGGTGATCTTCGCGCTCGAGAGCGTCTTCGCCGCCCTGATCGGGTGGTTCGCCGGCGAACGGCTCGGGTTCTGGGGCGTCACGGGCGGCGCGCTCATCGTCGCGGGCATCCTCATCACCGAGGCAAAGCGCATCCGCGCCGAAGCCGCCAAACACTGACTGAAAGGCGCCCCCCACCATGCCCTCCGACCTTCCCATCGGCATCCTCGACTCGGGGTTCGGCGGTCTGTCGGTCGCGCGCGCGGTGCGCGCGAGGCTGCCCGCCGAGCGCATCGTCTTCGCCGCCGACTGCGCCTATGCGCCTTACGGCGACCGCGACGAGGCGTACATCCTCGAGCGGCTCGGCCGCATCATCAGCTTTCTCGTCGCCCAGCGCGTCAAGGCCCTCGTCTTCGCGTGCAACACGGCGACGGCCGTGGGCGTGCGGCGCTTCCGGGCGCTCCTCCCGATGCCGATCATCGGCATCGAGCCGGCGGTCTTTCCCGCCGTGCGCCACACCCGCAGCGGCACGATCGGGGTGCTCGCCACCTCGCGCACGATCGCGAGCGAAAAGTACGCGCGCGTGAAGGAGCGCGCCCTCGACTGGGCGCAGGTCTCGCGCCCGATGCCGATCCACGTGATCGACCAGCCCTGCCCCGGGCTCATGGAGTGCGTAGAGCGCGGCGATTTCGGCTCGCCCGAGGTCGAGCGTCTGCTCGCCCTCTACGTGGACCCGATGGTCCGCGCGGGCGCCGACGAGATCGTGCTCGGCTGCACGCACTACCCGTTCCTCGCACCGGCGATCGCGCGCCGTGCGCCGGGAGCGCACCTCATCGACCCCGCGCCCGCGGTGGCCGAGCAGCTCGAGCGCCGGCTCGCCTTCCTCGACCTTCTCTCGCGCGAAGCGCCCGCCGCCGCCGACCCGACCGTCTTCTACGCGACGGGCGCGAATCCGGCGCGCGAAGCCGTGCTCCGGAGCCTCTGGCCGGGGCGCCCGGAGCTGCGTGAACTCGCCTGAGGCCTCAGCCGCGGAATTCGAGAAGCGGGTCGCCGGGCTCGACGAGGTAGGCCGAGAAGGCCCGGCGGATTTGTTCCGGAATATCGCTCTTCACGAAGTTTCCCTCGTGGTCAAGCCTGACGCAGACCATCGTCTGCGCGCACTTCACGCGCAGCTCCCCGTCCTTGGAGAGCGTGAGCGCGAAGCGCACCGAGGAGGCTCCGAGCTTCTCGAGCCAGACGCGGCCCTCGAGCACGTCGCCCGGACGCGAGGGCGCGACGAAGTCCGTCCTCACGCCGACGAGGGGGAAGCCCACGCCGTACTTCTTGATTTCGATGAACCCCACGTCGGCGACGTCGCGCAGGAAGTCTTCGTGCAGTTCGTTGAGGATCTTGTAGTAGGAGGGGTGATAGACGATGCCCGCGGGGTCGCAGTCACCGAAGTGAATGCGCACGGGCTGCTCATAGACCTGATGAGGCATGAATGTGCTCGGGGGGAGTGTGTGGGGTTGAGGGTTTGGGGGAGTGCAAAAGAATACCGTCTGCTCCGCTCAGGCGCCGCCCGGAACGAGCGCGCGAAGAACGGCGCGCACGGGGCTCGCCTCGACGCCTTCGAGGGGGAGCGGCAGGGCGATGAGCTCATATTCGCCCGCCTCGACGCCCGAAAGATCGAGGTTCTCGAGGATCGCCATGCGGTTTGAGAGCGCAATGCGGTGCGCCACGAGGAGCGCGCTCTCCGCGGGGTCGATGCTCGGCGCATCGACGCCGATCAGCCCCACGCCTTCGGTGGCGAGGTGGCGGATGAGCTGCGGCTTCAGGGCGCGGAACTCCGGCGTCCACTCCCGGGGGTGGTGCCTGCGGGTCTTGAAGAGGATCCGCGGCGGCAGCGTGGCGGCGGCGCCGAGCGCCTCCGGTCCGATCGGGTCGAGCGTCTGCTCGTCGGAGAGGTCCACGACGAGGCAGCGCCCGATGAAGGTCTCGAGCCGCAGGGACGCGGCGTCCGCCGCTCCCCCGTCGAGGTGCAGCGGCGCATCGGCGTGCGCGCCGACGTGGGGCGAAAAGGTGAGCGTCGAGACGTTCGCCGCGGCGCCGTCCGCGATGCGCTCGCTCCAGCAGACCTGGAAGGGCGTGTCGCCGGGGAAGGCGGGCGTGAGACGGCCGAGAGGCGGCGTGATGTCCCAGATGCGGCGCTGCGTCATGTAAGAATCCTTCGTCAAAAAGGGCGTTCGCCGCGGACGGGCTCCCCTGCGGGCGCCCCGCGGCAACAATTGCTGATGGAACTTTGCATTGGATTCTAGGGCCCTCGCTCGGGCGCTTCCTATACTCACCAACAACTATCCGGAGCGGCGCGGGACCTTCCGCCCCGACGTTTGAGCCGCTCCTCATCCTTATAGGTAGAGTCATGCAGAATCCTGAATTCGCCCGTCTGATCGCGGAGCGCCGCTCCGTGCGCCCGAAGGCGCAGCTATCCGCCGCGCCCTCCGACGAAGTCCTCGAGGCGGCCGTGCGCGCCGCCCGCTCGGCCCCCTCGCACAACCCGGCCTACCCGGTGCGCTTCGTGAAGGTGGTCTCCCGCGAAAAGTTGGCCGACGTCTTTGAGAAGGCGCTCCCCGCGGACGCCGACCAGACGATGCGCGAGCGCGCCCGAAGCAAGGCCCTGAAGGGCGCCTGCTGCATCGTCCTCATCGGCCCGAAGCCCCAGGCCGACTGGCCGCGCTTCATGGACATGGAGAACCTGATGACCGCGGGCGGCGCCCTCACGAACTTCCTCAACGTCCTCTGGGCCGAGGGCGTCGGCGCGATGACGCTCACGACGCGCGAGATCGCCGACCCCGAAGGGCTCTTCGACCCGAAGACCGAACGCCTGCTCGGGTTCGTGCTCTGCGGCGAAATGGGCAAACGTCCGGAGCCGCGCCCCGAGACGGCGTCGCTCCTCTCGGTCTGGTAGCGCCTCAGCGCATTCCGGCCGCGCTCCTCCCGGACGCGACGGGCCGGTCCTCCTCCAGGATCCGGTCCGTGATCTCGGCGATGCGGCGCACCGTGACGGGCGCGCACCCCTCGGCCTTGTTGTTGACGACGAGGTAGCTCTCGACGCCGCTGCGCGCCGCGCGCGCGATGAGCGAGGCGATGAGGGCGCGGGTCGCCGGATCGGCGGCGCGCACGGCGCCAAAGGGCGCCCAGGCGGTCTTCGCCGTGTCGTAGAACTGGTGCGCGGCGAGCGACCACCGCACGACGAGCGGACCGGCCAACCGCCAGTCGCCCCCGGTCGATTCGGGCGCGTCGCAGTAGCGCAGCGCCTCGGTCTGCCGGCGGATGCCGGGCATCGCCGGGTGCAGTCCCACCACGGGGCGCACCCCCGCGGACTTGAGGCGCTTCACCATGCGCGGTGTGAGAAGCTCGTAGTTGCGAAACTCCGCCGCGAGGAGAAGTCCGTCCGCGGGCGCGCGCAGCGCCTCAAAGAAGTCCCCGATCCGTTCTGTCATGGCGATGCGCGCCTCGTTCGTGCGCAGCTCCGGATGCGGCACGGGCGAAAACTGAAAGACGAGCGGACCGGCCTTGGCGCCGAGTCCGAGCCGCGCGGGCCCGAGGAACTTCTCCACGGCTGCGTGCGGATTGAGGAACAGCGGATTGACGCCCGTCGCCGCGCCGCGGTCGTTTCGCGTGCAGGGGTCGGTCACCTCGCGGGGCGCCTTCACGAGAAAGCGGAAGTCTTCGGGCACCTGCGCAGCGAAGCGCGCGAAGGCCCCGACGGAGAGCGCCCGGTAGAAGTTCCGGTCGAGCCCGACGGTGCGGAGGATGGGCGAGGCGCTGTAGGCGGGGAGCCCCTCCGAGGCGAGGTGCTCGAGGGCGCTCCCGCGGCTCCAGACGATGCCGCGCCAACCGGGAAAATTCCACGTGGAGGTGCCGAGCCGCACCGTGCGCGGCAGCCGCGCGGCGAGCGCGCGCAGCGCCTCGTCGGGCGGCTGCGGGAGCACCGGCCCGTTTTCCGGCGGCGCGTCGTCGAAGAGTTGTGGAGCGTCCATCATGGCGGCGGGGCGGAAAACCTCGTCTCGCCGGGCCGGGTGGGCGCCAAGCGGGAGCGGGTTTTCCTTCAGGAATCGGCTTCCTTCAATATAGCCGCGGCAAAATGCGTCCGGCTACAATCCTTAAGACATTCATCCCCTTATTTTGGAGTCTCCGCACGTGGATCAAACGTTAGAAATGCCCGCCCTTTCAGGCGCCGCCGCCGTCCCGATCGAACAGCAGGGCTCCGTCTGGGTTGTGGACGACGACGACGGGCGCGTGTCGCTCTCCTTCGCCCTCAAGCCGCGCTTCGAGACGGCGAGCTTCCCCTCCGTGCAGACCTTCCTCGCCCGGGCCGACCTCGATCATCCGGGTTGCCTCGTCGTCGCCGAACGCATGGCGAACGCCGGCGCGCGCGGCGTGCAGGCCGAGCTCGCTGCTCTGAAGAGCCCCATTTCGGTGATCTTCCTCGCGCAGCAGTCCGACATCCGCACGGCCGTGCGGGCGATGGAGAACGGAGCCGTAAGCTTCCTCGAGAAGCCCGTCGATCCGGACGAACTCACTGAAGCGGTCGAAAAGGGCCTGAGGCGCTCGGTGCGGCTTGCGCGCCGCAACCTCCTGATGCGGCTCTTCGAGACGCTCTCGCGCCGCGAGAAGCAGATCTTCATCCTCGTCTGCCAGGGACTGAGGAACGGCGACATCGCGCAGCTCCTCAACCTCTCGCAGCGCACGGTCGAAGTGCACCGTGCCCACATCGGCCGCAAGCTCGGCAACGCCGCGCCGATCCGGCTCCTCTACGAACTCACCCAGACTTCGGACGGGAACCTCCTCTCGGCGCAGTTCGACGAGCTCGACCAGTCCGCGCTCGAGCGCGCGATCAACGCGAGCGCGGCGACGTCGTCCTGATCGGCTTCTCCGCTCTCATTCCCGGAGCGCCCCGGAAGCGGCGCTCCGACACAAAAAGGCCGCCCCGCGGGAATCCCGCATCGGGCGGCCTTCTTCATGGCCGGCGCTTCACGCCGTCAGCGGGCCGGGCACTCGCCGCCCGCCGGGCACTGGGGGTTGTGCGGACCGTGGAAGCCCTGTGAGACGCGCGGCTTGTCGCCGCCGCGCATTCCGTGACCGGAATGCATGAGCTCGTAGCTCTCGAGCACGTACTTCTGCTCGGGCGAAAGCGCCTTGAAGAGCTCGGCGCGGGCCGCCGCGGTCTTGCCGAGAAGATCCGCACGGATCTTGGCGACCTGCGCGCGGCGCTCAAGGCGCGTCTGCACGTCCACAGCGGGCTTGTCGAACTTTGCGCCCGGCATCTGATCGAGCGCGGTGCGCGCCTCAACGTAGGCCTTCCAGGCGGCCTGCTGCTCGGGCTTGAGCGTGAGGATTCTCTCCATCGAGGCCCAGCCCGCGGCGCGCACGTCTTCGGCGGAGTAGCCCGCGCACGGGGCGTCGCCGCGGGGCACGTCCTCACCGTGATGCCAGGGGGCGGCGACCGCGGCGCCGGCGACGCAGAGCGCGCCGAGGGCGGTCAGGGAGGCGATGATCTTGTGGCTCTTCTTCATTTCTTCTCTCTAACTGTGACGGAGCGGCGTGCTTCAAGGGGGCCGCGGCCCACCAAGCGCCGGATCGGAAGGAGCACCGCTCCGGTCTTGATGAAGTGGACTTTAGCGGTCCGTTCCTGAGAGGTTCCTTAGCGCATATTCCCGTCTGTTAGCGCATGTTGCAGAAAGTTCCGGGCGTCCGACGGGGTCCGGGCCTCGGGATCCCCGTCCCGGCGGGGGTGCGCGAACAACCGTTCACTCATCCCGCCCGGAAACAACTTTTGCATTCGCTACGGATTGAAGGCCTTCGCGGGGTCCACCACCGTCGCGCGGTAGCCCATGGAGCCCAAAATGCGCATTTCGAAGACGGGTTCGGCGCCGCCGCGGCGGAATTCGGTGAGCACGGGGTTGACGCCGGTCTTCTCCTGCACGCCGATCGAGGCCCAATAAACCACAAGGGTGTCGCGGTCGGCCTCGTACTCAACCGAGGAGGTGATGGCGCTGTAGAGCTCGTGGCCGCGCTCGCGACCGTACTCCCAGAGCTGCTCGACCGTGCCCTTCTGCTCGTCGATCGAGTACATCACCGCGCGGCTGTACTTGTCCTTCGGGTTCTCGGGCTGGGAGAAGCCGCGCCCGTCGCCGTTGTCGAAGACCGTCACGACGGAGACGCCCGGGCGGGAGAGCTCCTTCACCTTCCAGCCCGTATGCTGCGTCCAGGTCCAGTCGAAGCGCCCCTCGCACCGGCCGATGCGGCAGGGGATGGGCCTGCCGGCGGCGTCCACCGGCGTGAGGACCTTGTCCTTGAGCTCCCCGGTCCAGCCGTTCGGCGCGCCGAGGATCCACTTCACGCGCTTGTCGCGGCCGATCTTGATCACGGCCGACTGGTGGCGCGAGCTCACGATGATCGAGTCGTCCGTCGGGTCGTAGTCGACGGAATTGACGTGCGCCCAGTTGCGGCCGGCCCCGGTGCCCGAGATGTCGCCGAAGGCGTTCCTGGCGTCGAGCCGCGCGATCTGCTCGGCCGAGAGGGTCTTGCCCGACTGCGCGAGGTCGACGTTGAGGCACACCGCCCCCTGGTCGATCGACTTCAACACGATGCTGCGGTTCGGGTCGAGGATCTCGAAGAGGCGCCATTCGTCGAGCACCCGCCCGTCGCGGTCCACCTCGATCACGACGTCGCGCACCGTGTGCACGTGCGAGCCGTCGGGGCGCTTCAGGTCTGCGGAGGCGACGCGCAGGAAGTAGCGCCCGTCGGGCCCCACCGCCATGGCGTGGCTGAAGTCGGCGTAGCCGTCCGGGAGCGGCCGGTCGAAGACGCCGCGCCCCATCAGGTCGTACTTCACGTAGCGCTGCCCGTAGCCCCAGCTGAGCGCTCCGTCCGGGTTCTGGTGGAACCCCATCATGATGCCGGCGCGGTTGAGGCTGCGCGGGTCGTAGATCCGAGAGGGCTCGAGGTACCAGCGCACCTCGCCCGTCGTGTCGAGGACGGCGTTCTGCGGGTAGTTGTTCCACTGCAACGCCCCGCCCGAGGGGTTGTTCCAGACGGCGCGGCTGCCCTTGGGCGACTCGGGCAGCAGGTTGTTGATGAGGTAGAGCCGGCCGCGCAGATCCTCGGGAGCGGCCTTCACGACCTTCGTCTCGAAGGTCTTCACCGGGCGTCCGTGGGTCCACGAGGGATCGAGGTAGACGGGCGGCGTCCAGATGCGGTAGGTCTCGGTCTTCTCGACCGGGCCCGAGGCGGTGCGCTTGCGCCAGCTCACCTCGACCTCGTTGAGGTGCTCCGGATAGAGCCCGAAGACGGGGATGCCGCCGTAGGTGCGCAGCGACACGGGGCCGACGTCGTAGGCGATCTCGACGCCGCCCTTCTTCGGCACGACGCGTACGTGCGCGCGCTCGAGCACCTCGCCGCCGTTGCGGATCACGGCGGTGAGGGGCGCGATGTCGTAGGGATTCACGACCACCTCACCGAGATCGCCCTGCCGCTCGAAGTTGACCTGCATGCCGCTCGGGCCGCCGACGGCGAAGGAGGCCGCGGGCGAGGCGAGAATGAGGGCGGCGCCGAGTGCGCGCACGAGGCTGCGGCGTTGGAACTGGGGCATGACGGGTCTCCTTTGGGTGAGGACTGTTTTTCGCGCCGGCGCCTGAGGGCGCGTCAGACGCTCCTCCGGCCCGGGCTCATTCGATTATCGGCCCCGCGTCTTCGCCAGAGCTGAAGATGAAGGGCCCGCGGCCGCCCCCGGGAGCGGCGGCTGTCTTAAAATGCGCGCACTTTCCGGGCGTCGGGATCAGGAAGATCCCTGATCCGGCGGACCGCCCGCAAAACAGATCCCACCATCCACACGCTCCGGAGGCTTCACGTCCATGGCGCTCAATCCCCTCACCGCCCTTTCTCCCCTTGACGGCCGTTATTCCCGCCAGTGCGATCCCCTGCGCGGGATCTTCTCCGAATACGCCTTCATGAACGCGCGCGTGCGCGTCGAGGTCGAGTGGCTCATCGCCCTCTCGGAGGCGGGCTTCGCTGAGCTGCCGCACCTCTCGGACCACGGCAAGGCCTTCCTGCGCGGCCTCGCGGACAACTTCTCCACCGAGGACTGCGAAGCCGTCAAGGAGATCGAGAAGACCACGAACCACGACGTGAAGGCGGTCGAGTACTGGATCAAGACTCAGGTCGCGCACGACGAGGAGCTCAAGAACGCCGCCGAGTTCGTGCACTTCGCCTGCACGTCCGAGGACATCAACAACACGAGCCACGCGCTCATGCTGATGCGCGGCCGCACCGAGCTCGTCGCCTTCCTCAAGAAGCTCCACGGCATCATCGCCGGCTACGCCCACGCCTGGGCCGACATCTCGATGCTCTCGCGCACCCACGGCCAGACGGCCTCGCCCACCACGGTCGGCAAGGAGTTCGCCAACGTCGCCGTGCGTCTCGGCCGCGTGATCGAGGCGATCGAGAACGTGAAGATCTACGCCAAGATGAACGGCGCCGTGGGCAACTACAACGCCCACCTGATCGCCTACCCGGACTTCGACTGGGAGGCCTTCTCGAAGAAGGTCGTTGAGGAGCGTCTCGGCGCGGTCTTCAACACGCACACGATCCAGATCGAGCCGCACGACTACATGGCCGAGCTCTTCATGCAGATCGAGCGCGCCAACACGATCCTCATCGACTTCGACCGCGACGTCTGGGGCTACATCTCCATGCACTTCTTCCGCCAGAAGCTCAAGGAGGGCGAAGTCGGCTCCTCGACGATGCCGCACAAGGTGAACCCGATCGACTTCGAGAATTCCGAAGGCAACCTCGGCCTCGCCAACGCCGTCTTCGGGCACCTCGCCGGGAAGCTGCCGATCTCGCGCTGGCAGCGCGACCTCACCGACTCGACGGTGCTGCGCAACCTCGGCGTCGCCTTCGGCTACGCCTTCGTCGGCTACAGCGCCCTCGAGCGCGGCCTCGGCAAGCTCCAGGTGAACGAGGCGATGATCGCCCGCGACCTCGACGCGGCCTGGGAGGTCCTCGCCGAAGCCGTGCAGACCGTGATGCGCCGCTACGGCGTGCCGCACCCCTACGAGCAGCTCAAGGCCCTCACCCGCGGCAAGGACGGCATCAACGAAGAGACGATCCGCACCTTCATCAACAATCTCGAGATCCCCGAGGACGCCAAGGCCCGCCTGATGGCGCTCACCCCGGCGACCTACATCGGGAAGGCCCGCGAGCTCGCCCGCCGCTGCTGATTCCCTCCCCGGCGTCCCCGCGTCCGCCGCTCCCGGCGGGCGTGAGAACGCCCGGAAGAACCGAAGGGCAGGAGCTCCCCGCGTCGGGGAACGCCTGCCCTTCGTCGTTTCTACGGGCGTAGCGTCGGGTCAGACGATCACCGCCACGGCCTTCACGAGCGCCCAGACGGAAAGGCCCGGCGCGAGGCCGAGCTCCGCGGCGGACTCGCGCAGCACCCGCGCGAGGATGCGGCCTTCGCCCGAGCGCGCCTTGAGCTTCACCGTGAGGTAGGCGCCTTCGGAACCGCAGGGGGCGCCGAGCTCCTCGACCACCGCCGGAAGGGCGTTGCGGATCGAGAGGCCCACGGGCTTGTCCAACGCAAGGCTCACGTCGCGCGCGAGGATGCGCAGACGAACGTCCGATCCGACGCCGAACCCCGCGGCGACCGCCTCGACCCTCCAGCCGTCCGCGGCGACCACGGCCGAGCGCCAGACGTCGGAGACGGACTCGACGCGGCCCCGGAGGACGGTCGAGGCGCCGTACTCGGTTTCGACGGGCACCTTGACGTTGCCGAGAACCTCGGCGAGCGGTCCCGCGGCGCGCACCTTCCCCTCCTGCATGACGACGAGTTCGTCGGCGAGCCGCGTCATTTCGTCGGCAGAATGCGTGACGTAGAGGATCGGCACGCGCAGCTCCCCGCGCAGCTTCTCGAGCCAAGGCAGAATCTCGCGCTTTCTCGCGTAGTCGAGGGCCGCGAGGGGCTCGTCCATGAGCAGGATGTCCGGGCGGAGGCAGAGCGCGCGCGCGATCGCGCAGCGCTGCCGCTCGCCGCCGGAGAGCTGCGAGACGCGCCGTCCGAGCAGATGCCCGATGCCGAGGAGCTCCACGGCCTTGGCGAGGCGCTCGCGGCCGTCCTTCACCTTCGTGCGCTCGAGCCCGAAGGTGAGGTTCTTCTCAACGTTGAGGTGCGCGAAGAGGCTCGCCTCCTGAAAGACGTACCCAAGGCTGCGCTCGTAGGTCGGGCGGAAGACGCCCTTGTCGTCGTCCTGCCAAACTTCGTTGCCGATGCGCACGATGCCGTGGGCGCGCTCGAGGCCCGCGACGCACCGGAGCACCGTGGTCTTGCCGCAGCCCGAGGGGCCGAAGAGCACCGTGATCCCCTCGCTCGGAATGCGCAGATCCGCCTCAAGTGTGAAGCCCGTGCTGCGGGCGAGCGAGAGGCGCACTTCGCCGAAATGAAGTTCCGACATCGGATTTCTCCCCTGGGAATCACTGCGCGTCGCGGCGCTTGTTGAGAAGGTTGAGGCTCATGAGGACGATGAAGCTGAAGATCAGCATGCCGCCCGCGAGCACGTGGGCTTTGGCGTACTCCATCGCCTCGACGTGCGTGTAGATCTCCGTCGAGACGACCTGGGTCTTCCCGGGAATGTTGCCGCCGATCATGAGCACCACGCCGAATTCGCCGATCGTGTGGGCGAAGGTCATCAGGATGCCGGTGATGATGCCCGGACGCGCGAGGGGCATCACGACGTTCACGAAGGCGTCGAAGGGCCGGCAGCGCAGCGTCGCCGCCACCTCCATCGGCCGCTCGCCGATGCCCTCGAACGCCGTGACGAGGGGCTGCACCATGAAGGGCAGCGAATAGACTACCGAGCCGATCACGAGGCCTGGGAAGCTGAAGTTCAGCACGCCGAGGCCGAGCGACTCGGTGAGCATGCCGAGCGGACCGTGAGGCCCGAGGGCCACGAGGATGTAGAAGCCGAGTACCGAGGGCGGCAGCACGAGCGGGAGGGTCACCACCGCGTTCACCACCGGGCACCAGCGGCTTCTGCCGCGGGCGAGCCACCAGGAGAGCGGCAGGCCGAGCACGAGGAGCACGCAGGTCGTGACCGCGGCGAGCTCAAGCGAGAGCTCGACGGGCTCGAGCGAGATGCCGCCCACCAAATCGAGGAGCCAGTCCATGAGAGAGAGATCTTTGCAATGAGGGTTGGAGGGGCGGTTCCTCGCGGAAGCGCCCCCGGAAAGGAAAAGAAAAAACTGGGGAGAACGTTTGGGTTCCCTCCGGAGAAAAGCGTCCGTCTCAAGAACGCGTGGAAATCGTTTCCCCTGCGGAGCGCCTCCGCCAGCATGCGGGCGCGCTCCGGCGGGAGTTGTCGGAATTAATTGGCCGTGCCGTAGCCGTAGGCGGTGCGCACGTCCGTCGCAGCCTGGCTTTCCTTGAGGAACTTCAGGAAGCGCTTGGCGCCTTCGTTCTTCTCACCGGCCTTGAGCAGAACGGCGTCCTGCTTGATCTCGCCGTAGAGCTCCTGCGGGATCACGTAGCCCGAACCGGAGGTGAACTTGCCGCCCTTGAAGCACTGCGAGAGGGCGATGAAGCCCGCTTCCGCGTTGCCCGTCTTGACGAACTGGTAGGTCTTGCCGATGTTGTCGCCGATCACGGTCTTGCCTTCGACGGCCGACTCAAGGCCGAGGGACTTGAGGGTCTCGTAGGCGGCTTCGCCGTAGGGGGCGAGCTTCGGGTTGGCGATGGCGACGTGCTTCACGTCGGCGGACTTCAGAGCTGCGGTGACGTCGTTCTTCACGAGGTTGGCGTCAGCCGACCAAAGAACGAGCTTGCCCACGGCGTAGGTGTAGGTGGAGCCGGCGACACCGTAGCCTTCCGTGACGGCCTTGGCGGGGGTCTTCGCGTCGGCGGCGAGGAGCACGTCGAACGGAGCGCCGTTCTTGATCTGGGCGTAGAAGGCGCCCGTCGCGCCGAAGGAGAGGACGAGCTTGTCGCCCGTGGTCTTCTCATAAATCGGCTGCAGATCCTTCGCGGGAGCGGTGAAGTTCGCGGCGACGGCGACGTGCACTTCTTCGGCGCTCACCGAGAAGGCGGTGCAGGCGATGACGGCGACGGCCGTGAGAGTCTTCTTCATTTGCTCATATCCCCTAAAGGCGTCCCTGTACTTGCCGCGCGACGCAGGCGGACCGAGCGGGACGAAATAAAATCGGAAGCGCGGATGCACCCTCCCTCAAAAGGGAGCGCTATTCTTTATCAGAATAGCGACCCAGAGAAACACAATCAACCCCCTCTCGGGTGATTTTTTCTACTCCCATGGAGCCATACGACATGTCCGACAGCCCCGCCGACCCGAAGCTTCTCGCCGGGATTCTCTCCGAACAGACCGACAAACGCGTGGACATTCTGCGTCGCATCGCCGACGTCGGATCCATCTCCGAAGCGGCGCGGAGCGCCGGGGTGAGCTACAAGGCCGCCTGGCAAGCGATCGACACGCTCACGAACCTCGCCGGGACGCCGCTCGTCGAAAAGGTGGTCGGGGGCGCGCACGGCGGCGGCACGCGGCTCACCTCGGCCGGGCGCATGGTGCTCGACCTCGCCGACGAACTCGCCCGCGCGCGCCGGGCGGTTTTGGAGCGCTTTTCCGCCGCGGCGACCGGCGCCCCACACGCGGCCCTCGCTCGGGTGTCCGCGGCGTCGCTGCAGACCTCGATGCGCAACCAGTTCCCCGCGGTGATCGAGACGATGAAGATCGGCTCGGCGCTCGTGAAGCTCATCCTGAGGATCGACGACACGCACCTCATCCGCGCATCGGTGACGAAGGAGTCCGCGCAGCTCCTCAGCCTGCGCGAAGGCATGGAGGTGCTCGCGCTCGCCAAGGCGACCGCCGTCAACATCACCGCGGACTATCCGGAAGACTCCGACGCGCGCGAAGCGAACCTCATCGTGGGCGAGGTGATCCGCAGCGAGCGCGCCGCGCGCGGCGGCGAATGCTCGATCCACCTGCCCTCCGGACTCGTGATCGTGGGGTTCGCGCGCGCCGGCCACGGGCTCAAGCTGCACCAGAAGGCGGTCGCGTCGCTGCCGCCCTCGGTGATCGTGATCGCGCTCGCCAAGTAGGACTTCCCGCGCGCCGCCTAGCTCTTAAGCATCAGGGGGCTCCCTCCAAAGGAAGCCTGCGAAAACCCTGCAATATTGACGCTTATCAAATTCTTAAACCCCGCGTTTACACATGGTTGCATATCATTGCGCCTGAAGAAAAAAACGGCCTGTTTACACCGTACTTCAGCATTTTCCTGACCCCGACTTCCGCCCCAAGCGCCCGCCGCAACAGAACAATCCTGCAGGAAGCCGACAGAACAATTACATCCAAACAAAGGTTCCTACCATGAAAAAAGACAGCCCCTGGTATCTCGCGCTCTGGTGCGTCGTCGGCGTTGCGATCGGCATCGTCTTCGTCGGCGTTCTCACTTCGGTCGTTCACTGGGCCGGCACGGAGAAGTTCTGCGGCGAGTTCTGCCACTCGATGGACGTCACGTACACGGCCTATCAGAAGGGCCTGCACTTCCGCACGGGTTCGGGCGCCACGGCCGGCTGCTCGGACTGCCACCTGAAGAACGAGTCGAACCACTTCGCCGGCCCGATCGACTACACGGCGCTCCTGATCGACAAGGCGATCGCCGGCTCGAAGTCCCTCTTCGGTGAAATCCGCGGCACGATGAGCACCCCCGAGAAGCAGCTCGAGAAGCGCCCCGAAATGGCGACCGCCGTCCATCAGCAGATGATCGACCGCGACTTCTCCGCCTGCCGCGGCTGCCACGACGTCACCCGCATGTACGATCCGAAGCGTCCGCTCATCGGCGCCATCCACAAGGGCATGGGCCCCAACGCCGAGAAGAAGGTTGACTGCCTCGCCTGCCACCCGACGGCCGGCCACAACTACGGCTACGTGATCCCGTTCAAGGCCGCCGCGAAGTAATCCCCGCGCAAGCCTGAGGAATCCTCAGAAAAATCCCGGACCGGAAGCGGCCCGGGATTTTTTTCGTCCCCGCGCCGGGCCCTTAGAATGCATCAACAGCATTCCCGCCGCGGCAGGGCGGCGCCCGGGGGAGCCTCCCCCGTCGAACGCCCGCGCCGCGGAAACATTCACTTCCGTGTTGACATTCATGGGCAAGACCATTCACCGCGGCGACTATCGCGCGCCGTCGCACCTTGTTGAAACGATCCGGCTCGAGTTCGACCTCGACGCCGACGAAACGCTCGTCAAGAGCACGCTTGAAGTCCGTCCGAACCCCGAGTCCGCCGATCCCTCGGCGCCCCTCTTTCTGAACGGCGAGGACGTGAAGCTCGTCTCGGTCGCACTCGACGGGCGCGAACTGCACGAGGGCGAATACACCCTCGACGCGCACGGCCTCACGATCCCCGGCGTCACCGCCCCCGCGTCGGTCGAGATCCGCAGCACCTTCAGCCCGAAGGCGAACACCGCACTCTCGGGCATCTACGCCTCGGGCGCGAACCTCATGAGCCAGTGTGAGGCGCAGGGGTTCCGCCGCATCACCTTCTTCCCGGACCGCCCCGACGTCCTCTCGCGCTACACGACCGTGATCCGCGGTTCGACCGAGACCTATCCGGTGATGCTCTCGAACGGCAACCTCACGACCGAACGAATGCTCGACGACGGACGGCGTGAAGTCACCTACGTCGATCCCTTCCCGAAGCCCTGCTACCTCTTCGCCCTCGTGGCGGGGCGGTTGGTCTCGCGCGCCTCGAAGTTCGACCTCAAGGACGGCCGTACGGTGGACCTCTCCGTCTGGGTGGATCCGCAGGACCTCGACAAGACCGAGCACACGCTCGAGAGCCTCAAGCGCGCCATCCGCTGGGACGAGGAGCGCTGGGGGCTCGAGCTCGACCTCAAGGACTTCAAGATCGTCGCGACGAACGACTTCAACTTCGGCGCGATGGAGAACAAGGGCCTCAACATCTTCAATGCGCGCTGCGCGCTCGCCAACCCCGCCGTCGCGACCGACGCGGACTATGAGCGCATCGAGGGCGTGGTCGGCCACGAGTACTTCCACAACTGGACGGGCGACCGCGTGACGCTGCGCGACTGGTTCCAACTCACGCTCAAGGAGGGCCTCACGGTCTTCCGCGACCAGGAGTTCACTGCCGACATGCTGGGCGAACCCTCCGCGCGCGCCGTGAAGCGCATCCGCGACGTCGAGTACCTGCGCGCGGCGCAGTTCGTCGAGGACGCCGGCCCCATGTCGCACCCGATCCGCCCCGAGAGCTACCAGAACATCAACAACTTCTACACGGTGACCGTCTACGAGAAGGGCGCGGAGGTGATCCGCATGCTCCAGACGCTCCTCGGGCGCGAGGTCTTCCGCAAGGGCTTCGACCGCTACATCGCCGTGAACGACGGGCACGCCGTCACGTGCGAGGCGTTCCTCAAGGCGATGGAGGAGGCGTCGGGACGCGACCTCTCGCAGTTCGCCAACTGGTACGCGCAGTCGGGCACGCCCCGCGTCACCGTGCGCACGAGCTGGGACGCCGCCGCGGGCCGCCTCACGCTCACGGCCGAGCAGACCACCCCGGCGACGCCGGGCCAGCCCGTGAAGCGCCCCTTCCTGATTCCCTTCCCCGTCGCCTTCCTTTCGGCCGCGGGCGAGGAGCTCCCCGTGCGGCTCGCGGGCGAGGCCGAGGATCCGCTCCCGGGCACCCGCATGTTCGAGCTCACCGAAGAGCGCACGACCTTCGTCTTTGAGGGCCTCGCCGAGAAGCCCGTCCTCTCGCTCAACCGCGGCTTCGCCGCGCCGGTGATCCTCGACGCGGGGCTCAACGACGAGGAGACGGCCTTCCTCGCCGCCAACGACCCGGATCCCTTCAACCGCTGGAACGCGATGAACCGGCTCCTCATCGACGCCGTGCACGCCCAGACGCGCGCGAAGCTTCTGCGCCAACCCGAGGAGGTCTCGCCCCTCGTGATCGGCGCGGCCGCGCAGATCCTCAAGAACCCGACCCTCTCGCCCGCCTTCAAGGCGGTCGCCCTCGCGATGCCGGGCGAAAAGCTCGTCGCCGAGGAGGATCCGCTCATCGACCCGCACGCCGTCCATGCAGGCTGGGTCGCCGTGCGTCAGGCGCTCGGCGAGAAGAACCTCTCGGCCTTCCTCGAGACGGCGGCCGAAATGGTGGTTGAGGGCCCGTACGAGCCCACGCCCGAGAAGGCCGGCCGCCGCGCCCTCCGGAACCTCGCGCTCGGCTACGCCCATGCGGCCGGGTCGCCGCGCGCCGCGATCATGATCAAGGACCAGTTCCACGAAGCGACGAACCTCACGGACCGCCTCGCCGCACTGCAGATGATGGCGAACTCGCAGACCCCCGCCAAGCAGGACATGGAGGTCGAGGCGCTCAAGGCCTGGTACAACGAGCCGCTGCTCATCAACAAGTGGCTCACGATCCAGGCGACCTCGCCCTCGTTCCCGGGCGAGCCCCCGGTGCTCGAACGCGTGAAGGAGCTCACGCGCTGCCCGTTCTTCTCGATGAAGAACCCGAACAACGTGTACGCGCTCCTCTGCGCCTTCTTCCAGCAGAACCCGTCGGAATTCCACCTTGCCGACGGCTCGGGCTACGCCTTCTGGGCCGAGATGGTGCTCGAACTCAACCGCATCAATCCGCAGGTGGCCGCCCGCGCGGCCCGTGCGCTCGACCAATGGCGCCGCTACACGCCCGCGCTCTCGCGCCGCATGCACGAAGCGCTCCTCTCGGTCGAGGCGAAGAAGAGCGAGCTCTCGCCCAACGTCGCCGAGATCATCGAGAAGGCGCTCGCCAATCCCCTTTGACTCCACCATACGACAGAACAGAAGGAAAACGTCGTGACTCCTCTTTCACTGCAAGAATTCCTCGCGCGCGAAGAAGCGCTCGCCGGCTCCGATCCGGTTCTCTCCCGCCTCCTCACGGGCATCTCCGAAGCCTGCAAGGAGATCTCCGCCAAGGTCCGTGAAGGCGCCCTCGCGGGCGTGCTCGGCCTCGCCGGCAGCGAGAACGTCCAGGGCGAAGAGCAGAAGAAGCTCGACATCATCTCGAACGACATCTTCGTCGAGGCCGTCGCCCGCACGGGCGCCGTCTGCGGCATGGTAAGCGAGGAGGTGCCCGAGCCGATTCCCGTGCCCGAAGCGCTCCCGCTCGGCCCCTACCTCGCCTGCTTCGACCCGCTCGACGGCTCGAGCAACATCGACATCAACGTCTCGATCGGCTCGATCTTCGCGATCCTTCCGGCCGAGCGCCCGAAGCGCGTCCCCGAGGCCGCGCAGTTCCTGCAGCCCGGCCGCAGGCTCGTCGCCGCGGGCTACTGCATGTACGGCCCGCAGACGATCCTCGCCCTCACGCTCGGCCGCGGCGTCTTCCTCTTCACGCTCGACGACGTCACGGGCACCTTCCGCCTCACGAAGGAGAACGTGACGGTGCCGCGCGAGGCCGCCGAGTTCGCGATCAACATGTCCAACGAGCGCTTCTGGGAAAAGCCCGTGCAGCGCTACATCGCCGAGCTCCTCGCGGGCAAGGACGGTCCGCGCGGGAAGAACTACAACATGCGCTGGATCGCGGCGATGGTCGCCGAAGTGCACCGCATCCTGATGCGCGGCGGCGTCTTCATGTACCCGCGCGACTCGCGCAATCCCGCGCGCGCCGGCAAGCTCCGCCTCCTCTACGAAGCCAACCCGATGTCGATGCTCATCGAGAACGCGGGCGGCGCCGCGACGAACGGCCACGGGCCGATCCGCGACATCGTGCCGCATGAGATCCACGAACGCGTGGCGGTCTTCCTCGGCGCTGCCGAGGAGGTCGAGACGGTGACGGGCTACCACGCCGGCTGACGCCCGCCTCGACGAAGCACGTTCACCTCCCACCGCGCCGTCCCGGCCTCCCCTGAGGCCGCGGGCGGCGCTTTTTCATGGAGGCGGAGCCATGCCGCTCCAATCCGTCTTTCAACTCTCCACGCTCAACGCCGTGATGCTCGGCGAATTCGAGCCCGCGATGACGGTCGCCCAACTCAAGCTCAAGGGCGACCTCGGCATCGGCACCTTCACGGGACTCGGCGGCGAGCTCATCCTGCTCGACGGGAGCGCCTGGAACGGCACCCACACGGGCAAGGCCATTCCCGTCCCCGACGAGACCGGCACGCCCTTTGCGTGCGCCGTGAGGTTCGCCCCCGAGCGGGCGGCCAAGCTCGGCGCCTTCGCGTCCTTCGCGCAGCTGCGCGCCGCGCTCGACGGCCTCCCCGAGGTGCGGGAGGCCCGCAACCGCATCACCGCGCTCCATCTGCGCGCCGCGAAGGTCCGCGCGGTCTTCCGCAGCTTCGCGCCCGCGCTGCGCCCCTGGAAGCCGATGAAGGAGACGCTCTTCATGCAGAAGGTGACGGAGATGCCGCTCGAGCTCGCCGACGTCGTGGGCTTTCGCTTTCCGGCGCACCTCGAAGGCGTCAACATGCCGGGCTGGCACCTCCACGTCCTGAGCGCTCCGGACGCCGAAGGTCGCCGCTGGGGCGGGCATCTCCTCGACCTCGCCGCGCCCGCGGGGGCCGAGGCGCGTCTCATGACCGCCCAAGGGCTCCACATCGCCTTCCCGACGGGCGATGCCGGCAGACTCTTCGACGCGCTGCCCCTCGAATCGGACCTGCGGGAGGTGACCACGGCGGCCGAGGGCTGAAGGCCGCTGCAGGCACGAAAAAGCCCCGCAGGAGACGCGCAGTGGCGCGCGCCGTCTGCGGGGCCGTCCGTCGCCCGGACCCAGGTGGATCCGGGAGGCGCGTCCTCTGAAGGGAATCAACCGAAGAGTTCGCCGAAGAGCTCCTTCTTCTTCTTTTCGTCCTTCACCTCGCCCTCCGAGGCGGGCAGCACGTTCGACACCTTCTTGTCGATGTCGAGAAGGCGCTGGCTCACCGCGTTCTGGGCGGCCGCCTGCTCCTCCTTCACCTGGTCGCGCAGAAGCGCGAACTGGCGGTCCTGCGCGTCGGCGCGCTCACGCACGAGCTTCTCGATCTCCTCGTTCTTCGCGACGATGAGCGCCTCGAGCTGGTCGAAGCGGGCGCGTACGTCCTTTCCGAGCTCGACGACGCGGCTCTTGTCGGCGTCGTCGGCCGCCTGACGCGCGATGCGGGCGTCCTTGTGCGCCTGACGGATCTCCACGACGACGCTCGCCTGCTGCCAGATCGTGTAGAGCATCAGGATGGCGATCACGACGGCGAAGGAAACGACGACGATGATGCCGAGCGGCGCCTGGATCTCGTCGAAGACGAGGTTCACCGTCGTCACCGTCGAAAGCGTCGTCCAGTTGATGATGAGGAAGACGGCGAGCAGCACGAGGATGAGCATCATGGCGAGTGTGCGCAGCTTCACTTTGTTCTCCTTGCGGGTTGGGTCCAGAGGCCCCGAAAATTCGGTCTTTTTATAATACTCGGAGGGCGGACCGTCCGCCCTTTTCGTCAACACTACAGAAGAGTTCCTCCATGAAGTCCGATCCCCGCTTTCCGCGCCTGCACATCGTCGACCACCCGCTCGTTCAGCACAAGCTCTCGCTGATGCGCGACAAGCGCACGAGCACGCGCGACTTCCGTGAACTCCTCAGCGAACTCGCGATGCTCATGGGCTATGAGCTCACGCGCGACTTCCCCGTCGCCCTCGAAGAGGTCGAAACCCCCGTCGCCCACTGCTGGTCGCCGATGCTCTCTGGCAAGAAGTGCGTGATCGTGCCGGTGCTGCGCGCCGGCCTCGGCATGTCCGACGGTCTGCTCGCCCTCATGCCCTCGGCGCGCGTCGGCCACATCGGCCTCTACCGCGACGAGAACCACCGTCCGGTCGAGTACCTCGTGAAGCTGCCCGCGCAGCTCGAGAACCGCACCTTCATCGTCGTGGACCCCATGGTGGCGACGGGCTACTCGGGCGCGCACGCCGTGGACGTGCTCAAGAAGCGCGGCGTGCCGGGCGAAAACATCCGCTTCATGGCCCTCGTCGCGGCTCCTGAGGGCGTCGAGGTCTTCTCGAAGCTCCACCCGGACGTGGACCTCTACGTCGCCTCGCTCGACGAGAAGCTCAACGAGAACGCCTACATCGTTCCGGGTCTCGGCGACGCGGGCGACCGCATCTTCGGGACGAAGTAGCTCCGGCCCGAGGCGCCCCTGCGGCGCCTCACGAAGGCGAAGAGGACGCGCGGTGCGCGTCCCTTTTTTTGTCCGCCGTCGCCCTCTTTTTTTGAACACGAAATTCTAGTATTTACCCTAGGTTTAAGCCGGCTATAAGGTTTTGATGAGGGGTTTCATACGCATATACGCGTATTTTGCACGGCGTCACTTCGCCGGAAGGGGTGTAGACCCATCCAAACACTTGATGAATGTCAAATCCATTGAGGACCGGTCCGTTCATCATTCGGGCCGAAGCAAGAATTTTTCCGCGCCGTCCCCCCGCAGCTGCGGGCGTGCGGACCGCGGATGCCTCAATCTCTCAAACTTCTAGGACCAGTCAAAAATGACGACCCCTGATTCTGTCAAGTACGCGCATACGCCCTCCGCCACGGACAACGTGTGGGGCGTCGGCCTCAAGGACGCCAAGCGTCAGAGCAAGTGCACCGCCCGCCTCGACGTGGCGCAGTCGGTCACCGGCCTCATCCTCGGCATCTTCCTCTTCTGCCACATGGCCTTCACGGGTTCGGTGAACATCTCCAAGGAGCTCTTCGCCAACCTGATCGCCACCTCGGGCGGCGTCTGGCTCAACGGCCAGGACAACCACTGGATGCACGTCCTCTTTGTGGGCTTCATCTTCCTGTGCGTGATCGTCCACATGTTCTGCGCGCTGCGCCGCTTCCCGACCTCCTACAAGAAGCTCCATGACCTCCGCGCCCACGTCAAGCTCGTGCACCACTCCGACACGACGCTCTGGTGGGTCCAGTTCGTCACGGCCTTCTGCCTCTTCTTCCTCGTGTTCCCGCATCTGATGACGATGCTCACGAACCCGGGCGGCTTCGACCCGAACCTCATCGGCGTCCACACTTATCACAACGGCCTCATCTACACGTTCTTCTTCCTCGTGTGCACTGAGCTCCACGGCATGATCGGCCTCTACCGCCTCGCCGTTAAGTGGGACATCTTCGCGAAGAACCCCGAGTACAAGATCATGGACCAGCGCGCCGCCACGGACCGCACGGGCTTCCGCAAGGCCATGGTTGTCGTCGCCTTCCTGATGATCGTCGGCGGCTCCATCACGATGTGGACCAACTACTCGATCGGTGCTGATCAGGTCGCTGCGAACGCCGAAGCCCAGCGCTTCGAAATGCCTGAAGGCGCTTCCTGGTTCAACCACGCGAAGTAATTCGACCGACTCCCTCCCGTCGTTCTCCTTTCGCTCCCGGGGCTCCGCCCTTCCGGACGGCCCCCATCCAACAGGGAAGCGAGGCGATGGAGAAGAAAAGCTCCCGAAGTCCGAAAGGACCCGGGAGCTTTTTTTATGCGTTGGATCCGCGGCTTGCTGCGGACGCGGCTACCGCCCGCAGCAAGGAGCGGGATCAGGATTCCGACACCGGCCGCACGGCACGCTCGAACCACGCGCGGCAGCGCGCAGAGACGAGGGGTGCGAGCTTCTCGACGCGCTCGGCGTTGAAGCGGTTGAGCTCGTCGGCGAGGGGCCCGAAGGGCGCGGGCAGCGCCCGCGTGTCGATCGGCATCATTGTGAGCGCACGGAAGCGCAGGAACTCCCCGAACTCCGTCTTCACGTCCTCCTCGCAGACCATGAGGTTCTCCACGCG
This sequence comes from uncultured Sutterella sp., assembly GCA_905198475.1. Lineage (GTDB taxonomy): Bacteria > Pseudomonadota > Gammaproteobacteria > Burkholderiales > Burkholderiaceae_F > Sutterella. Next base: position 83,224 of record CAJKCQ010000001.1, read on the forward strand.
CACGCCCCAGCGGCCCGTCCGATAGAGGCCCGGCTCGTCGGAGAGGACGTTGCCGGGAGCAAGCGGCACGGGCTTGGCGCGCGGCGAAATGGTGACGGGGCCCTCGTGCACGTTGAGGACGTACCCGACGCCGTGGCCCGTTCCGTGCCCGAAGTCGAGCCCCTTCTCCCAGAGATCAATGCGCGCGGCGAGGTCGATCCCCGCACCGGTGGCGCCGCGCGGGAAGCGCAGCCGCAGGAGGCGGAGCATCGCGCGGGTGACAAGCCCCACGTCGGCCTTCATCTCCTCGGTGGGCTCGCCCACGGGCGTCATGCGCGTGATGTCGGTCGTGCCGCATTCATACTGGCCGCCCGAGTCGATGAGCAAGAGCCCGTCGCCCTCGAGCCGCGCCCCGCCGTCCGCCGGGACGGCGTAGTGCGGCAGCGCCCCGTTGGGGCCGAAGGCGCTGATCGTCGGGAAGCTTTCGTCGAAGAAGTCCCGGCCCTTCGCGCGCCAGGCGTGAAGCATCGCCGCGGCGTCGCCCTCGGTCGTGGGGACACCCGCGGCGAGCCGTTCGTCGAGCTCGGCGTAGAACTCCGCGAGCGCCACGGCGTCCTCGAGCATCGCCTCATCGATCGCCGCAATCTCCGCGGAGGTCTTCACGCACTTGAGCATCAGCACGGGCGAAGGTCCGGTGACGGTGTGCTCGGCCGGAACGAGGCGCGCGATCGCCGCATTCGTGTGTTCGGGGTCGTAGAGCACGGCGCCCGAACGGGCGGCGTCGTAGACCGCCTCGGGGAGCGCTTCGGGGGGCGCCGTGCGCACGCCGTCGGTGAGGAGCGCCGCCTCAACGCCCGGCTCGAGGCGCGCGGCGTCCACAAAAAGCGCCGCCTTCTTAAGCCCGACCAAAAGCGTCGCCGTGAAGACGGGGTTGCAGGGCACGTCCGCGCCGCGCAGATTCGTGGTCCAGGCGACGTCGTCGAGCGCATTGAGGATGACCGCGCCGGCCCCGGCCTTCTCAAGCGCTGCGCGCACGGCCGCGAGCTTCTCCCCGCGGCAGCGGCACGGGCGCTTCATCTCCCGCACGCGGGAGAGAGAAGGCGCGGGGCGATCGGGCCAGAGGCGCGCGACGTCGGGCGCCTCTTCGCGGAAGTCGAGGCCCCGGACGGCGAAGCGCACGGCGGAGTCCTCGGCGGCGGCCGCCGAGATGAGCTCGGGGTCGGCGCCGACCACGCCCGACGAAAGGCGGGCGGCGAACCAGTCGACGATCGTCTGCTGCAGACCGGCGGTGAGCTTCACGAGCTCAATCTCTTTGGGGAGCTGCCGCGTGGCCTGCTCCCAGTAGCGGCTGTCGGCCACCAGGGCGGCGGCGTCCGCGGTGACGAGCAGCGTGCCGGCGCTGCCGGTGAAGCCCGAAAGCGCTTCTCGCAGCTTCCAGGCGTCGGGGACGTATTCGGAAAGATGCGGGTCGGCGGTCGGGACGATCAGTCCCGCGAGACCCAGCGCCGCCGTTTCCCGGCGGCAGCGCGCGAGGCGCTCGAGCGCCTCCAGCTGCTTCAACATTCAGGCACTCCTTTGCGGCGTCCGCCCGCGGCGGGCGGACCCGGCGGATGGTTGGGTGGACGGTCAGAAGAGCTTTCTGATCACCACGGTGACGGGAAAGCCCACGTGCTTTTCGCTCTCGACGTCTTCGCCGATGTCGAGCGAGACGACGCGCCAGCCGGCGTCGCGCAACTCGTCGAGCCGCGCCGAAACGCCAAGGTCCGCGCACGCGAAGGGCATCTCCTTCACGCGCGAGAGCACCGTCACGGGCCGTTCGGTCGTGCAGGTGGTCTCCGAGTGGTAGGGCGCGTCGAGAAGCGGATCCCGCCCGCTCGGCGCCGCAGCTCCCTCCGTGCCGGTGCCGGACGCTCCGCCGCCCTGACGGGCGGACTGCGGTGCGGCGCAGCCCGCGGCGAGCGCCGCGGCGGCGGCAAGGGCGAGAAGTGCGCGGACGGTTCGTTTCTGCATGAAGCTTTCCTTCCTTGAGAAGAGCTTCGATTCTACGACCTCGACGCTCACTCGCCGCGGGGCTTCTTCTGGAACTTGGAGCGACCGCGCGGCGCGCCGCTCCGGTCACCGCCGCCGTGGCCGCCGGACTTTCTGAACTTCTGGAACTTGCGTCCGCCCGAAGGCTTCACCTTGTTGTCGGGCTGGCTGCTGCCGAAGATCGTGCGCGGCACCTCAAATCCGGACTCCCCGGGCATCGTCTGCGCGAAGGAGAGCGTCTGCGGACGGTCGGCCGCATAGGCCTCGGCCGTCTGCCAGGGCATCGCCGCGGCCGCGGCGCGCTTCGGGCGGTAGTGGATGGAGTTGCCGAAGTTGTCGTCGGCGCCGCCCTCGTCGCTGAAGCCGCGCTCGACGGGCGCCTCTGCGTCGCCCGTCTTGCGGGCACGGCGGTCCTTGTCGCGATGGCGCCGCCCCTTCTGCTGACCCTGCTGGTTCTGCTGATCGCGCCGGCGCTTCTGCTTTCCGCCCGCCGGACGCGTTTCGGCGCCGGGGGCGGCCTCTCCGGCCGTCTGTGGTGCGGCGGCCGTCCCCTCAGGGACGCCCTCGGGCATCCGGGACGCCTCGACGGGCGCGGCAGCCGCAGCCGCAGCCGGAGCGGGGGCGGCGGCCTGCACGGGCGTCTCCTCACCCTCCTGGCGCTGCTTGCGGCGCTTGTTGTAGGGCGTGCGCAGCGACCCGCCCTTCTTCTGCGCGTTGTGCTGTTTGCGGTTCTGCTTCTGCGCGGGCTTCGGACGGCGCTCCTCTCCGGAGACGGGGAGCGACCCCTCGCCGGGCACGGTGAGCGCCTCGGCCGCGTAGTCCTCCGCGAGGAACGCGGGCTGAAGGCCCTTCTCCCGGGAGCGCTGCTGCTTCTGGTGCTGCTTGTTCTTCGCGCCCTTCTGGAAGTTCTTCTTCTGGCGGCGGCGTTCGCCGTCCTTTTCGCCGCGGCGGCCCGAAGGCTGAGCCGCGAGGATGCCCTCCTGCTCGGCGGGCATGGCGTCGCCCGCACGGCGCTTGGGCCGGCGGATGGTGCCGCGGCGGCCGACCATCTGGTGCGTGAGGCGCTCGCCGCCCTTCATTTCGCGGCGCATGCGCTCCTGCGCGGCGCGCAGCTCCACGGTGTTCGAGGAAAGCGGCTCCGTGATCGTCACGACGGGCTCGTCCTTCTCCTTGCGGGGCACGTAGCCCGAACGGATGGTGAGCGTGCGGCGATGCGGCGCTTCGTCGCCGGCATCCCCGGCATCCTCGTCGTGCTCATGGCCGTACGCCTCCTCATCATCGGCGTACTCACCGTCGTCCTCGAAGTCGTCCTCCTCGAACTCCTCGTCTTCGCCGGCGTCGTCCCATTCGGCGTCGTCGTCATCGAACGCTTCGTCCTCGGGGAGCTCGTCCTCGTCTTCGTATTCGTCTTCGTATTGAGCGCCGTCGTCTTCGAAGGCCTCTTCGTTTTCGTGCGCGGCCGCGTCATCCTCTAAGGAGGCGCCGGAAGCTTCCCGCGCGTCGTCCTCGCCGACTCCGGCGGCAGCCTCTTCTTCGGCCTTTTCCCCGGCCTCTTCTCCGGCCTCCGGGCCGGCTTCTTCAGCGCGCTCAACGGGCGCTTGGCAAGGCGCCTCGACGGAGGTCTCGTCGGGAGCGGCAGGCGTCTGCGCTTCGGGCGGGCGCGGCGTTTCCGGCGCCCGAGCGTCTTCATCAGGAGCGCACGGGGCGGGTTCGGCCGCCGCCTCGGCGGGTTCTCGTGGTTCGGCCGCCGCGGAAGCGAGGGCGGGGACGGGCGCGGAGGCGGGTGCGTTCACGCCGTCGACCATCTTGAACAGGTCTAGATGGTCCGCATCCTGCGGCTCCGTGGCCGGCGCTTCAGACTCGGCCTCCGGGGCGCCCGCGGCGGACTCCGCTCCAAGCTCGACCACGCGGCCATCGCCTTTGAGCTGCGCCTCCCAGACGATGTCGGTGAGATCGAAGACGGCGTCCGAAAGTTCTTCGGCGGCCGAGTCAACGTCTCCGGATTCGTCCGCCTGAGCGCTCCCGGCCGCTTCGTCGGCCGGCTTCAGGGCGCCGGCCTCTTCGAGGAACGTCCAGGGCGTCTTCACGCTGACGGGCGTCCCCTTGGGAGCGGCCGGACACGCCTCGTCGGGCTGAGCCGCGTCGTCCTGCGCCTCAGCGGAACAGCTCTTCCCGCGGGCGGGCAGAGGCGGCAGTCCGACCTGGCTGCGCGCATGATTCAGCGCCCTCACGCAGCGGTTTTCGTACCCCTCGAGCGTCTCGAGCGCGCTCGGGATGATCTCATTCTGCCCCCCGGTGCAGTCGAGGAGCCTCCAGGAGCTCGGCCGGATCTGCGTGCGCAGGCAGTTCCACTCCCTGTACTGGTTCTCGAGGCAGAGGGTGAGGGCGAAGCCGCACCAAGGACGGCGCTTCGTCGGCTCGAACCAAGCGAGCGCCGCGGCGCTTTCATATTCGCCGGCATCCTCGGGAATCGCGTGGAAGACCACCACGTCGAACATCCCCTGCGGGAAGGTCTTCGCCGCCTGCTCGAGGTCGGCCACGGCGCAATGGGCGCCCATCAGCTCCATGTTCTTTTCGACGACGCCGGCGGCGTCGCGTTTGCGGACGGCTACGGCGGGCACGTCCGCAGCGTTGAGCATTTCAGCGATCTTCGAGACGCGGCGGTTCACGGTGAGCACGAGCACGCGCACTTCGCGCGGGAATTGAGCCGCACGCTCGCAGAGCGTCAGGGTGCGCTCGTTGTGCCGCACGAGGTCGAAGCGCTCCAGGAGCCTCGGCGCGCCATAGCGTCCGAAGGCGCGGAGGATCTTCATGTTCGGGAAGCGGCTCTTCACGCGCTTCTCACAGCGCTTCTGGATCTCGTCGGAGAGGAAGAACAACCGCTCCTCGGCCGACTTGGGCAGCCGCTTGAGGACCTTCTCGAGCCTCGGCAGGCCCATTGCCGTGTCAAAGACCTCCATTGCGCAGAAGACGCCGACCATCTCGACGCCGTCAAGGTCGAGCTTGAAGCGGTCGCACGCCCAGTCGATGAAGTTGGCCCGTCCAAGGATCAGGTCCACGCCGAGGATGCTGCGCTGCGCGCGGGCGATGTCGCCGCCCTCGCCGAGGACGAGCGCGCTCAAGTGGGTCCCGGCAGTAAGCGCTTCAAAACGCGCGCACAGCGTCACGGCCTCCGCGTCGGTCTCGGTGATGATCAAGGCCCGGGGCCGGCGGTTCGGGTCGAGCGGCCTGCCTGCGCTGCCCGCGTAGAGCTTCGCGGCGATCCCGAGCAGGGCGGCCGAGCGCTTGCCCGACCCCCTGTGCGCTTCGAGAATGAAGGATTCGTCGCGGGCAATGGACATCAGGATCTGGTCCTGCGCGGACGTCGTCTCCTTCCAACCGAACACACTGATCCGGCGCAAAAGGACTTCGGGCAGCTGATGGGTCGAAAAGTTCACGTTCTTTCCAGCATGAATGGACGTTCCACCTTCGGCATGCGTCGTGCACGGACGGCTCGGATGCGGCGCGCCCCATGGGGCGCGGCGGACGGAGCGGCGGAACCCGGCTGCGGGCGCGCAACGGTGCGCACGGCCGGAAATTTGAATTGGGGCAACGTAGGCCGGCTGCATCCGCAGCCGCTTTCCGGAGCGCTTGCGGCTCCGGAGGGCCGGGCGGTGGTGGTGCGCCGCCCGGACAAGGGAAGGACCGGGACGGGAGGCGGGCGCAGCCGCGCCCTTGAATCATCAGAGGGACAACCTGCACTCCGCGTGGGCGTCTCCGAACGGAGCCTGAATTCTCCGGCGCGAAAGGGGAGTCGCCCCGTCTGCGGTCTTCGCAGGCCGGATTTTAGCAAACGGCGCCGGCGCCCGAGCACCTTTGGAAACCGCCCCTGCGGGCCCGGTATGATGCTACAGGACGGCCGCGGCAGCGGCCTCCTCCGCACGACAAACCCACTTTCAAAAAGAGAAGCATCATGGCCCTCAAGGAACTCATCATCGAAGATCTCGTCCCCGGCGAAGGCGCCGCCGTCAAGTCCGGCGACCACGTGAGCGTCCACTACACCGGCAGCCTCGAGGACGGCACCGTCTTCGACTCGAGCGAAGGCCGCGGCCCGCTCGACTTCACCTGCGGCGTCGGACTCGTGATCCCCGGTTGGGATCAGGGCCTCATCGGCCTCAAGAAGGGCGGCAAGCGCCGCCTCTCGATTCCCGCCCGCCTCGCCTACGGCGAAATGGGCTATCCGGGCGTGATTCCGCCCAACGCGGACCTCTACTTCGACGTCGAACTCGTCGACATCCGCTGAGCGAGCACGGGTGCGGGAGCGCCGTAGAGGGCGAGAAGCTCCGCGGCCTCGCACACCGGCAGCCCCATGATCGCGGTGTAGCTGCCGCGGATCGTGCGCACGAAGAGCCCCGCCAGTCCCTGGATGCCGTAGCCGCCCGCCTTGTCGTAGGGCTCGTCGGTCGAGGCGTAGGCGCGGATCTCCGCTTCGCTCAAAGGGCGCATCTCCACTTCGGACGCCACCGAGACCGTGCGGTAGTCGTCCTTGGAGCGGCCGACGGCGACCACCGTGCGCACCTCGTGCGCACGGCCCGAGAGCGCCCGCAGGAAGGCCTCGGCCTCCGCGCGGTCGCGGGGTTTGCCGAGCACGCGCCCGTCGATGCTCACCACCGTGTCGGCGGCGAGCACCGGCAGGCCGCTCACCGCGGCGCCGAGCTCGTCGCGCGCGGCGATGCCGTCCATGAGCTTCGTCACCGCGGTGCGGTGCACGTACTCGGCGGGCGTCTCGCCGGCGAGCTCCTCCTCGTCGCCCGCGAACCATCCGCGCGGCTCCGAGGGGTCCGAGAGCACCGTGATCTCCCAGCCGTAGAGGCCGAGGAGTTCGCGGCGGCGCGGGCTTTTGCTCGCGAGACAGATGCGGTTCGACATGGCCGTTCTCCCGGAAAGTGCGCGCCCTTCAGCTCAGGCGCGGTGATAGGGGTGCCCGGCCTCAATCGACCAGGCGCGGTAGATCTGCTCGGCGAGGAGCACGCGCGCGAGAGCATGCGGCAGCGTCATCGCCGAGAGGCGCATCGTGCGGTGCGCGCGCTCCTTCACGGCGGGCGAGAGCCCGTCGGGACCGCCGATCACGAAGACGATGCGGTCGCCCTCCATGCGCCATTCGGCGAGCGCCCGGGCGAACTCCACCGTCGTGAAGTCGCGGCCGTGCTCGTCGAGCACGACCACGAAGTCGCCCGGCTCGAGCGCGGCGAGGATCCGCTCGCCCTCGAGCGCCATCAGGCGCGCGGGCGTCTGCCCCGCCCGGGGCTCGGTGCGGATCTCCTTCAGCTCGACCGGCCAGGTGCGCGGGAAGCGCGCGAGATACCCCCGCACGGCGTCCTGCGCCCAGTCGGCGATGTGCTGCCCGACGGCGAGAATGCGGATGCGCATTTATTCGGCGTCCGGCTGCGGATCGTGCGGACGATGGGGCATCAGGCGCGAGCCGCACTCGGCCTGCGCCTCAAGGAACACCTCCTTGCCACCCCAGATCTCCTCGAGGTTGTAGTAGTCGCGCACGTTGGGCTGGAGCGCGTGCACGACGACCGTGCCGAGGTCGACGAGGACCCACTCGCCCGTGTCTTCGCCCTCCATGCCGAGGACGTCGCCGCCGGCCTGCTTGACGGCCGAGGAGACGGAGAAGGCGAGCGCGCGGGTCTGGCGGCCCGACGTGCCCGAGGCGATGATCACGCGCTCGAACTGGTCGGTGAGCGCTTCGGTGTTGAAGATCTTGATGTCCTTCGCCTTGACGTCCTCAAGGGCGTTGACGGCGATCGAAACGAGTTCGTTGAGTTCCATGGTTGTTCCGGAAGAGATGCGTATGGATTGAGGGGCGGCCGGAGGCGGCGGGCGCCCGCGCTCCGGACCTTGCCGGAGCCGAGGGGCGCCGCTGGAGGCGGCCCGGGATGAATCGGTTTTGGGGCGGCGCCCTCAGTGCGCGCCGTAGAGGCCCCGGCTGCGGATGTAGTCCGCCACGGCGACGGGCAGCCACCCGTCGAGGGCGCGCATCGCGTCGGCGAAGGGCTCGGTGCGCACGCGCCGGCGGATCTCCGTGGCGCTCGCCTCGTGCGGCGCCATGTCGAAGAAGGCGACGGCGCCCGAAGGCGAATCGAGGAGCGCACCGGCCGCACGCATGTGGGGCGCGGCCCACGCCTCAACCTCGGCCGAAGCCGAGAGCGGCCCGCCCGCGCGGCGGCAGACCGCGAGGTCCGCATAGTCGGTGAGTTCGCGCCAGCGCCGCCAGGTGTGAAGGTTGCGCCACTGATCGCCGCCGAGAATGAGTACGAGCGGAATCGACGGTCCCATGCGGCGCCGCAACCCCGCGAGGGTGTCGATCGTGTACGTGGGGCCGAGCCGCATGAGCTCGACCGTCTCCACGCCGAAGCCCGCCATTTTATCCAAAGCGAGCTCGAGCATGGCGAGCCGCGCCTCGGCCGGACTCACGAGGTCCTTCTGCCAGGGGCGGCCGGCCGGAAGAAAGTCCACGCGGGCGAGCCCGAGCGCCTCGCGCGCGGCACGCGCGATGGCGAGGTGTCCTTCGTGAACCGGATCAAAGGTGCCTCCGAGGAGACCGATGCCGCGGGGGATCATCGCTTCGCCTCCGTCCGCTCAGGGGTTGCGCACGAGCGAGACGAAGGCGCGCTTCACGCGGCCCGCCTCAAATTCGACGCCGAGCCAGTTGAGCTCGAGCTCCTGCAGACCCCGGGCGTTCTTCAGAAAGCGCTGGCTGAACCAGAAGCGCCACCCGAAGCCGTCGTCGTAGGAGGCCGGCCCGAGGTGCTCGGCGACCTCCGCCTCGGTCATGCCGAGGCCGATGCGGCCGAGCCGGACGGGGAGCTCCCGCGCGGCGAGCCGTCCGCAGGAGCGCGGCGCCGCTTCGGTCCATTCGAGCTGCGCCTCGGTGAGCGCCTCCGAGCCCGTGGCGATCAGCCAGAGAATGACGGGGCGTCCACCCTCGGTGCCCGTGAGGCACGCGTAGTCGCGGGCGAAGTCGCCCGCGCCTTCGCGCAGGTGCGCGGCCTCGTGCCGCGCGGCGATGGGCGCGAGGCGCGCCTCGCCCAGCATGCTCTTCGAGCCGCCGGTCTGCACGAAGCCGCCCGGCGGCTCGGCGAGGGTCGCCGGCGCGTCAAGGAGCGTCGAGGGGTAGCCGAAGGGTTCGGGGAGATCTCCTGCACCGCCCGCGGCCGCAAAGGCGGCCGAAATTGCGGCGGCGCAGAGTGTGAAGATGCGTGGATGGTTCAAGCAGTTCTGCATGCTTGAACCATACCATCAACTCAGCCCGGCGCGGCTCCCCCGGAGGAGGAGGAGCACGGACCGGACCGCCGGGATCAGCGGCCGACGGCGCGCCAGCCGATGTCCGAGCGCATCTGCATGCCGTCAAAGTGCACGCCGCGCGCGAGGGCGTAGGCCGTTTCCTGAGCGGCCTTGAGCGGCGCGCCGAGGCCCACCGCGCAGAGCACGCGCCCGCCCGAGACGACCGTGCGGCCTTCGGCGTCAAACTTGGTGCCCGCGTGGAAGACGCGCGCGTCGGGCGTGTTCTCAGGGAGGCGGTCGATCACGGCGCCCTTTTCGGGGGCCTGCGGATAGCCGCGCGCGGCGATCACGACGCCGAGGGCGCTGCGCTCGTCCCAGTCGATCTTCGCCTCGTCGAGGCGGCCGGCAATAGCGGCCTCAACCGTTTCGGAGAAGTCGCTCTTGATGCGCATCATGATCGGCTGCGTCTCCGGGTCGCCCATGCGGCAGTTGAACTCAAGCGTCTTCACGTCGGCCGTGCCGTCCGCGCGGCGCTTGATCATCAGGCCCGCGTAGAGGAAGCCCGTGTAGCGCACGCCTTCCTTCGCCATCCCCGCGACGGTCGGGAGGATGATCTCGCGCATCACCTGCTCGTGGATCTCCGGGGTCACCACCGGGGCGGGCGAATAGGCGCCCATGCCGCCCGTGTTGGGGCCGCGGTCGGCGTCAAGCAGGCGCTTGTGGTCCTGGCTCGTCGCGAGCGGCAGCACGTGCTCGCCGTCCACCATCACGATGAAGGAGGCCTCCTCGCCCTCGAGGAAGTCCTCGATCACGACGCGCGCGCCCGCGGCGCCGAACTGGTGGCCTTCGAGCATCGAGTCAATGGCGGCGAGCGCCTCCTCGACGGTCATCGCGACGACGACGCCCTTGCCCGCGGCGAGGCCGTCGGCCTTGATCACGATCGGAGCACCCTTCTTCTCGACGTAGGCGCGGGCCGCGGTTGGATCCGTGAAGGTCTCGTACTCGGCGGTCGGGATCGCGTGGCGCTTCATGAAGGCCTTGGCGAAGTCCTTGGAGCTCTCGAGCTGCGCGGCGGCCTTCTCCGGCCCGAAAATGCCGAGGCCGGCGCGGCGGAATTCGTCCACGACGCCCGCGGCGAGAGGCGCCTCGGGGCCGACCACGGTGAAGGCGACACCTTCGCGCTTGACGAACTCAACGAGCTCTTCGTTCTTAGTGAGCGCGACGTTCTCGAGTTTATCCGTCTGCGCCGTGCCGGCGTTGCCCGGGGCGACGTAGACCTTTTCAACGCGCGGACTCTGCGCAAGACGCCAGGCGAGCGCGTGTTCGCGGCCGCCGCTGCCGATCACCAGAAGCTTCATTCTCATTTCTCCAGGGACAAGGGAAGGGAGGACGGCGCGCTGATGGGCGCGTCCTCAGTTCAAATTTTCTCAGAAATCAGGTATCAGAACGGCCGGGAGATCGCTCAACCCGGCCGTTTTTGTTTTTTGGGGGACCCCCGGTCCCTCCGGAAATCGCTTTTGGCTTACTCCTCGTCGGCGAGTTCGTACTCGGCGGAGGTGTAGACCTGCTGGACGTCGTCGAGATCCTCGAGCGCGTCGATGAGGCGCTGCATGCGCGCGGCCTCGTCGCCCTCGAGATGCATCTCGTTGAGGGCCTTCCAGGTGATTTCGGCCACTTCGGGCTTCATGCCGTGGGCTTCGAAGGCCTTGGAGACGTCGTCGAACGCTTCGGGAGCGCAGGTGACTTCGATCGAGCCGTCTTCATCGGCGACGACGTCGTCGGCGCCCGCCTCAAGGGCGACTTCCATCGCCTGGTCTTCGGTCACGACGCCCGGGGCGAAGAGAAAGACGCCGACGTGCTTGAACTGGAAGGAGACCGAGCCCTCGGTGCCGAGGTTGCCGCCGTTCTTCGAGAGGATGTGGCGGACGTCGGCCACCGTGCGCACGCGGTTGTCCGTCGTGCAGTCGATGATCAGGGCGGCGCCGCCCACGCCGTAGCCTTCGTAGCGGACGTCTTCGTAGGAGACGCCTTCGAGCTGGCCGGTGCCCTTCAGAATGGCGTTCTGGATCGTGTCCTTAGGCACATTGCCGGCGCGCGCCTTGATGAGCGCGAGGCGCAGACGGGAGTTCGACTCCGGCTCGCCGCCGCCCATGCGCGCGGCGACGATGATCTCGCGGACGAGCTTCGTCCACAGATTGGAGCGCTTCGCATCCTGACGGCCCTTGCGGTGCTGAATATTGGCCCACTTGGAATGACCCGACATGTTGTTTCAACCTCTAGAGGAATGGGGGGAGCTTTGACTTTGAGACTCGGCTGCGCGGAGCGCGGAGCGCTGAGCCCGCGCCGGCAGCAGGCGCGGGGGGAGGCGCGCTTCTTCGGGCGCCCTCCGGCCGTGCGGCCCCGGCAGATGGAAAACTGGACGGGAGGCGCCCCGCGGGGCGGCTCCGCCGCGTCACGGTCGGCAGTCGGCCGGGCGCGGGAAAACGCGTATTTTAGTGCATCCCGGCCGCTCTTTTCAGCGTTTTCGCGCGGCGGCTCGGCGGAAAAAAGGCGGGGCGCCTCCGATGAGAAGCGCTCCGCCCCGGAACCGGCGGACCGGACCGGAGGATTATTCCGGTCCTGGTTCAGGCCTTTGCGGTTACCAAACCGAGCCGTAAAGCCCCGTCATTCATGGCGGGGATATAAGGCGACGC
>CAJKCQ010000002.1 GCA_905198475.1 uncultured Sutterella sp.
TGCCGCATTCCTCCCCCACCTGAAGGAAGGGGACTCCTGCGGCAATCCTGTTGAATGAGTTGGCGGCCGGGCACAAGCGTCCGGCGGGCGGGGAGGGGAGCGCGAAGCGGCCGCTCACTTCTCTGATGAGCGAGGCCTTTGGCCTCTGAGGCGCCTCAGTCGACGCCGACTGCGCGCGCTCCCCCGAGCGCCGGGCGGTCCTTCCCCCACACCCAGGCCGCATGGCGGTCGAAGTGGGTGAGGGCCGGAGCCTCGTCGGCGAGGAGCCACCGGAAGACCTCGAGGCCGGCGGGCTCGCCCGCCGTCATCTCGAGCCGCGGGTCGGGGGCTTCGTCACGAGTGAGCGCCCGCGTCGTGAGGGCGCAGAAGGCCCCCCGGGCGCGGCGGCGGCGCCACTCCGCAGGGTCCGTCGTCTCCTCCTCGCGCCCGAGGAGCAGCCCCCAGGCGTGCGTGACGCCCGGAGCGTCAAAGGCGAGCGGGGGCTTCGCCTCGGCGACGGTGAGGATCACGTGCTCGTGCTCGGTGAGCAGCCCCACGGCGGACGTGAACGCCGCTTCGGCCGAGAAGGGGCCGCCCGCGAGCGCGGTGAGGTTCCCGCGGTGGCCGAGCGCGATCGAGAGGAGCGAAGCGGGCCCGTTGTGCACGCTCACGGCGAACTTCGCGGGCGAGAGGGGCTCGGACTCCGCCGTCGCCTCGAGGAGCTCGACGGCGAGCCCGGCATCGCCCCAGCGCGAGGCGTAGACCCAGGGGGCGTCGGGCGCGGCGGCGGCGAGCGGTGCGAGCACTTCGGCGAGCGCCCGCCCCAAGGGCGGGAGCCTGCGGCGCAGCATCGGGGGAACGAGGGCCGCGGGGGCCTTGGGCTCGAGGGCGTCCGGAGCCGCGAAGCCGCTCCCGGAGAGTCCGAAGCCCGGGAGTCGGGCGGCGGCGCTCCAGGCGTCCGGACCTTCAAGGCCCGGCGCCCAGGCGCTCAAGCGGAGGATCTGCGCGCAGTTCTGCATGAGGTGCTTCTCGGTGGGGAGGAGTGGAGTCCGCCGATTTTAATGGAGCCGCCCGCGGGGAGGCCGCGGCGCAGCGGTGGATCTGGAGTGAGGCGGGGAGAAGCGGGCGCGTCAGCGCATCTGCGGGTCGAGCTTCTGCTGCACCCAGTCGCCCAGGAGCGACATCGAGAGCGTGGAGATCACGATCACGACGCCCGGAATCACGGCGATCCACCAGGCGGTGGTGAGGTAGTCGCGGCCGAACCCGAGCATGGTGCCCAACGAGCTCATCGGGGGCTGGACGCCCACGCCGAGGAAGCTCAGCGCGGTCTCGAGCAGAATCATCCCGGGGAAGTTGAGCGTCATGTTCACCACGAGCGCGCTCGCGATGTTGGGGAGGATGTGCCGCCAGAGGATGCGCCGCGTCGGGATGCCGAGGCCTTCCAGAGCGGCGGCGTAGCCCTCCGTGTAGGCCGAGCGCGCGAGGTTGCGCGTGAGGCGCGCGTAGCGGTTCCAGCCGTAGACCGCCATGATCACGATGATCACCGTCACGTCCGTGCCGAGGAAGGCGAGGATCATGAGGGCGAGGACGATGAAGGGGAGCGCGGCGGTGAAGTCGATCGCGACGTTCACGACGTCGTCGACGAAGCCGCCGAAGCGCGCCGCGAGGAACCCGAGGAGCGTCCCGATCACGGCGCCCAGCGCCGTGCCCGTGACGGCGAGCACGAACGAGAGCCGCAGCGAATAGAGAAGCCTCGAGAAGACGTCGCGCCCGAGCTCGTCGGTGCCGAGCGGGTGCGCGAGGGACGTGAGCGGCGGCACGAGCCGCGAGAGAAGGTCCATGTCTTCGAGCCCGTACGGCGCGATCCACGGAGCGAGGAGCCCCGAGACGAAGAAGACGATGAGGATGACGGCGCAGAGGCCCGGGAGCCCCCGGGGGAATCCGGCGGCGAAGCGCGCGGGGAGTCCGGGGCGGGCGGCGGTGTTTGCGGACATTTTTCTCAGAGCCTCCTCAGGATTCCTTGCGCAGGCGCGGGTTGACGACGAGCGCGAGCACGTCCATCAGGAGGTTGGCGATGATGAGGGAGAACCCCGTCGCGAGGACGATCATCTGCACGACCGGAATGTCGCGCAGCGCCACGGACTGCACGAGGAGCTTGCCGACGCCCGGCCACGAGAAGACGTTCTCGGTGATCACGGCGCCCGCAACGAGGGTGCCGAGGAAGAAGCCGAGGATCGTGAGGATGGAGAGCATAGCGTTCGGAAGGGCGTGGAGCCAGATCACGCGGCGCTCCGGGAGCCCGCGCATGCGCGCGGCGCGCACGCACGGCAGCCGCATCGCCTCGAGCATGGCGCTGCGCGCGTAGCGCGAGAAGATCGCCGCCTCCGAGGTCGCCATCGTGATCACCGGCATGATGTAGTGCCAGAGGGTGGCGTCGCCGTAGGAGGGCAGCCACCCGAGCCAGATCGAGAAGACGAGGAGCAGCAGGATGCCCATGAAGAAGTTCGGCACCGCGTAGCAGACGACCGACGCGACCATCATGCCGCGGTCGAGCGCGCTGTTGCGGTGCAGCGCCGCCACGACGCCCGTCGGAATGCCGATCAGGAGCGTCACGACCGCGGTGGGGAGCATGAGCTTCAGGGTCGGCACCAGGGCCGTCATGAAGACCTCGCGCACCGGGAGGTTCGTCGAGTAGCTCACGCCCATGTCGAGCATCACGGCCTTCTTGAGGTAGACCACGAACTGCTCCCAGAGCGGACGGTTGAGGCCCCACTGTTCGCGGAAGACTTCAAGCGCGCTCTGATCGGCGTCGCTGCCGAGCATCAGGCGCGCGGGGTCGCCCGTGAGGTGGAGGCAGAAGAAGACGCACGCCGTGAGCAGAAGAAGCGTGAGGAGCGCGCGGGCGACGATGCGGGAGATGAGGGCGAACATGCTTTCAGCGCTCCTCTGCGTGGGTGGGAGCGGGCGCCTCGTCCGTGAGGAAGGAGTGCTTCACGAAGCACGCGCAGGCGTGCCCGTCCGCGACCGGCTCGAGTTCGGGGACGTCCCGGCGGCAGCGCTCCGCGGCGACGGGACACCGGTTCGCGAAGACGCACCCCGCGGGGCGGTCCATGGGCGAGGGCATCACGCCCTTGGGATAGAAGCGGATCACCTGGTCGGCCGCGCCCGGGGTGGACGCGAGCAGGAGCCGCGTGTACGGGTGCTTCGGGTGGTGGAAGACTTCGTCCACCGGGCCCGTCTCGACGATCCGCCCGAGGTACATCACCGCCGCGCGGTCGCAGAGGTAGCGCACCACGTTGAGGTTGTGCGAGACGAAGAGCATCGACATGTGGGTCGTGGCCTTGAGGCGGTTCAAGAGCGCGAGCACCTGCGCCTGAATCGAGACGTCGAGCGACGCGACGGGTTCGTCGCACACGAGGAGCGCGGGGCGCAGCGCCACCGCGCGCGCGATCGCCGCGCGCTGGAGCTGTCCGCCCGACATCACGCCGGGGAGCTTGCCGGCGTGGTGCTCGGGGAGCCCCACGGCGCGCAGCACCTCGAGCGCGCGCCGGCAGGCTTCCCTGTGGGAGAGCCCTTCGTGGATCTCGAGGGGTTCGGCGACCTGGTCGAGGACCGTCATGCGCTCGTCAAAGCAGCTGAAGGGGTCCTGGTAGATCATCTGCGCCGCGGCGCGCTGCGCGCGCCACTCGACCGTGCGGGGCTCGGGGTACTCGGCGTTTCTGAAGCGCACCGAGCCGTCGGTGGGGCGCGTGAGCCCAAGCATGAGGCGCGCCAGGGTGGACTTGCCGCAGCCCGACTCGCCCACGAGCCCGAGGACTTCGCCGCGGTTGATCTGCAGGTCCACGTCCTCGAGGACGTTCCAGGGCGTGCGGCGGCCGAAGAAGCCGCGGCGGGCGTAGTAGCAGTGCTTCTTGATCCGCGCGTCCACGATGACGGGGAATTCGCTCCTCTGCACGCCGCCGAACCCGCGGCGGTCGATTTCAGCCTCGATCTTGACGGACCCGAGGGCTTCGGGCGCGGCCGCGGCGATCTCCTCCAACTTCTCGAGGTCCGCCGAGCGCGTGTGGGCGAGAAGGCACCGCGAGCGCCAGCCCGGGTCGACGTCGTGCATCGGGGGCATCGTGCGGCGGCATTCGGGCGCCGCGAGGACGCAGCGGCTCGCAAAGGGGCAGCCCGCGCCGAGTTCGGAGGGGGCGGGAACCTCGCCCTCGATGGGCTTGAGGGACCCGCGGGGGCTCTCCATGTCGGGCATGGCGTTGAGGAGCCCCTCGGTGTAGGGGTGCGCGGGGTTCGGAATCACCTTCGCGCAGGGGCCGTCCTCGAGGAGCGAGCCCGCGTACATCACCGACACCCGGTCGGCGACGTCGCGCGCGAGGTGCAGGTCGTGGGTGACGAGGAGCATTGACATGCCCCGCGCACGCACGAGGTCGCGCAGAAGCGACAGGATCTCGCGTTGCACGACCACGTCGAGCGCGGTGGTCGGCTCGTCGGCGAGCAGGAGCTTCGGGGCGCCCACGAGGGCGAGCGCGATCAGCACGCGCTGGCGCATGCCGCCCGAGAGCTGGTGCGGGTAGGAGAGGATGCGCTTTTCGGGCGCGGTGATCCCGACCTGGCGCAGGAATTCAACGGCGAGCTTCGTGAGCTCGGCCTTCTTTTCGAAGAGCACCCCTTCAGAAGCCCGGTTCCGGTAGTCCGGATGCCGGTAGACGATCGTCTCCATCAGCTGCTCGCCGATCGTGCGCATCGGATTGAGGGCGGCCATCGCGTCCTGCACGATCATGCTCACTTCGGCGCCGCGCAGTGCGTGGAGCGCCTCCTCGGGGGCGCCGGCGAGCTCGCGCCCTTCAAAGCGGATGCTGCCGGTGGTGGTGCTGCGCGACCCCGCGAGCCCCATCACGGAGCGCGCGAGGACGGATTTGCCGGAGCCCGACTCGCCGATCAGCGCGAGGATCTCCCCGCGCTTCAGGTCGATATCGACGCCGTGGAGCACTTCGACGCCCGAAAAGGCGACGCGCAGTCCGCGGATGGATAAGAGTGCGCCGCCCTGGGGGGCCGGGGCGGCGGCGGGATCATGCGGGTCCGACATGGAGCTTCTTTCTGGAGGGAGTTCGGGGCGGCGGGCGCTCTTTTCTTTCCGGGAGCGTCCCGCTCACGCGGGCCGCGGAAGACTTCCTCCGCGGCCCGCGCGTTCAGGGTGCAAGACTACTTGAACTTCAGGTTGCGCGCCGAAAGGTCAAGCGAACCCTGGGTGCCCGGCTCCCAGATCACGTTCTTCTGCTTGCCGTAGATCATCGGCAGCGAATAGATCGGGCAGGCGAGCGGGTTCTGCGCGAACACCTCGAGCATGCCCTTCCAGGCGGCCTTGCGCTCGACGGGGTCGGTGGACGACTCGAGCACCTTGCCCAATTCACCGAACTTCACGTACTCGGGCGTGTGCTCGAAGTAGCCCTTCGTATCCCAGAAGGCGCCCGGCTTCATGCGGCGCCAGAGCTGCGAGGCCGGGTCGGGGAAGTAGGCCGAGAGTGAGGCGTTGTTGATTTCGCGCGTGGGGCCGTCGGCCTCGACCTGCGTCCAGTTCTCCTTCACTTCGATCTTGACGTTGATGCCGACGGCCTTCAACATCGCGGCGAGCGCCTGCGAGACGGTGAGCTCCTGGGTGTAGTAGCCCGCCTGGATGCGCCAGACGATCTCCTCGCCCTTGTAGCCGGACTTCTTCACGAGCTCGCGGGCGAGCTTCGGGTCGTAGAGCTTCTTGTCGAGTTCGGGGATGTAGAGCTCGCCGAAGGTCTTGCTCTGGAAGCTGTTGGCGGCCGTCGTCGTGCCGCCGAAGAGCGCGTTCGCGAGGAGGTCGCGGTCGATCGCGTGCAGGAACGCCTGACGCAGGAGCGGGCTCTCCATCACCTTGTTCGACTTGTTGTCGAAGACGAGCGAGTAGATGTTGTCGATCGGGCCGCCCACGACGTCGATCCTGCCGTCCTTCGAGAGGGGCTTCACCTGATCGGGCGGAACCTCGGTGATGAGGTCGAACTCACCCGAGCGCAGACCCGCGACGCGCGAGGAGAGTTCGGGGACTTCGACGAAGGAGAGCTTCGCCGCCGGAGCCTTCTCGCCCCAGTAGCCGTCGAAGCGCTCGAGGTCGAGGCGGTTGCCGAGCTTGAAGTTGACGATCTTGTAGGGACCCGTGCCGATCGGCTTCTTGATCCAGTTCTCCCACGAGCCCGCCTTCTTGAAGCCGTCCTCGGAGATGATCTCGGACATGCGGGCGGCGAAGCGGCGCTCGATGAGCGGGTCGGAGGTCTTCATCGTGACGCGCACGGTGTAGTCGTCGACCTTTTCGACGGACTTCAGGCCGCCGAGGAACTCCTGCGCGGCCGGACGCCCCGGGGCTTTCTCGCCCATGAAGCGCTCCTCGCCGAAGGAGAAGACGACGTCGTCGGCCGTGAGGTCGGTGCCGTCCTGGAACTTCACGCCGCGGCGGAGCTTGAACTCGACCGTTTCGGGCGAGATGCGCTTCCAGGACTCGGCGAGCCCCGGCGAGAGCTCGCCCGTCTTCTGGTCGGCGTGGATGAGCGTCTCGAAGATCGAGAAGGACACGCGCTCGAGGGCGTTGTTGTTCTTGCCCTGGGGCTCGATGATCTGCGGGATCTGCGGCATCGCCACGACCATGTGTTCGGCGCTCGCCCAGGCCTGGCCCGCGAAGGCGCAGGCGGCGAGAACGGCGCAGGCAAGCGCCTGGCGGCGCGCGGAAATGAGGTTCTTCATAGTTTGATCTTCTCTATGCTGTGGATGTGGAGACGCTCTGTGAGTGGTCATGGGCGGTGCGCCCCGCGAAGCGCGTGAGGAGCGCCGAGCGGGGGGCGGCCCGGCGAACGACGCCGGAGTCATTCTTGGCGTCCTGCATGAACATTCCATCACGATTGTGTTGCAGATCCGTGACGCAGGCATCGCCCAAAAAGCGTAAAGGGGCGGCGGCGCGCATGAGGAGGAACCCCGATGCGCGCGCGGCGATGCCGGTATGATCGGCATCATCGCAACAAAGTCTGAAGGACGCGGAAGGGAAAAACAATGCCTGATATTACTCAGGGCGGACACGTGATCGATTATGAGCGGCGCTTCGGCGGCGTCGCGCGCCTCTACGGCCGCGAAGGGGCGGCCGCCGTCGCCCGGACGCGCTTCTGCGTCGTGGGGGTTGGGGGCGTGGGCTCCTGGGCGGTCGAGGCGCTCGCGCGCACCGGCGTGGAGTCGCTCACGCTGATCGACCTCGACAACGTCGCCGAGAGCAACACCAACCGGCAGATCCAGGCTCTGGGCGACGCCTACGGGCTCGCGAAAATTGAGGCTCTGCGCCGCCGCATCGCCCTCATCAATCCGAGGGCGCAGGTGGAGCTGATCGAGGAGTTCGTCGACGAGGAGAACGCCGGGGACCTCATCCCCGCCGACGCGGTCGTGCTCGACTGCATCGACCAGGTGCGCGCCAAGGCGGCGATGATCGCTGCGGTGCGCCGCCGCGGGCAGTTCATCGTGACCTCCGGCGCCGCGGGCGGCCGCACGGATCCGCTGCGGATTGAATCGGGCGACCTCGGGCGCATCTCGGGCGACCCGCTCCTCGCGTCCGTTCGCTACAGGCTCAGAAAGGAATACGGCTTCCCCAAGGCCGCGCCCGACGCGGGCCGGCCGGGCAGGCCCCTCGCGCCCGCCTTCCGCGTGCCCTGCGTCTTTTCAGCCGAACCCGTGAAGAAGCCTCTCGGCGACGAGGCCTGCACGATCGGCGCCGGCGGCGGCGCCGCGCTCGCCTGCGCGGGGTACGGCTCCGGCGTCGTTGTCACCGCTCCGATGGGGATGGCCGTCGCGGCGATCGCGCTCAACGAGGCCGTGCGGCGCGCGCAGAGCTAGTGGCTCGGCTCAAAGAGACGCAAAGGGTGGCGCTCTCTCGGAGAGGGAGGCGCCGCCCTTTTAGTTCGGAGCGCCGCGGCGCTCCGGCGTCGTTTGCCTCAAGCCCGGAGCGGGAGGCGCGCCGCGACGATCGCGGCGAAGGCCTCGACGGCGTAGCCGAGCGCGAGGTCGTTGAAGTCGAACCCCGGGTTGTGCAGGGACGCCGTGTGGGCTTCGTCCCGGAGGCCGAGGCGCATGTAGACGCCAGGGACCTTCTCGGACATGAAGGCGAAGTCTTCGCCGCCCATCATCGCGAGCTGTTTGGTCTTCACGTTCTCTTCGCCGAAGACGGGCGTGAGGGCCGCGACCGCAGCCTCGGTGAGCGCGGGGTCGTTCATCTGCGGCGGATAGCGGCGCTGGTAGTCGAGCTTCACTTCGCCCCCGAAGGTCATGCCCACGCCCGCGCAGATCTCGTTGAAGCGCTTCTCAATGAGGTCGCGCACGGCCGGGTTGAGCGTGCGGATCGTCGCCGAGAGCGCGACGCGCTGCGGAATGACGGTGGGCGCGAGGGGGTCGCCCGCGTGGATGAAGCAGCACGAAACGACGGCCGACTCCGCCGAATTCACGTTTCTCGAGACGATCGTCTGCAACGCGAGGATGAGCTCGGCGGCCGCGGGCATCGGGTCGATCGTTTCATGCGGACGCGCGCCGTGTCCGCCGCGGCCTTCGACGGTCATCTCGGCGATGTCGACCGAGGCGGTCATCGCCCCTTCGCGCAGCGCAATGGAGCCGAGCGGGTTCTGCGGGTCGCCGTGGATCGCGTAGACCTCCGAGCACGGGAACTTCTCGAAGAGCCCGTCCTTGATCATCAGGTCCGCGCCCGCCCAGCCTTCCTCGCCCGGTTGGAAGATCACCGCGACGGAGCCGGCGAACCCGCGGTGGCGCGAAAGGTAGGCGCAGGTCGCCATCGCACCGGCCGCATGGCCGTCGTGGCCGCAGAGGTGCGCGCGCTTCTCGACCGTGCTCTTCCAGGGCGTTGAGGTCTCGTCCTGAATCGGAAGCGCGTCGATGTCGCCGCGGATGCCGATCATGGGGCCGGGCGCCGCGCCCTTGATGAGCGCCACCACACCGTTCTTCTCGACGCGCTCGACGCGGTCGACCGGGAGGGTCTTGAGGAACGCCTCGATCCGCTCGGCCGTGCGGGCGGTTTCCATGCCGATTTCGGGGTGCCGGTGCAGATCGCGGCGGAATTCAACAATGCGCGCGGCCTCTTGCGGGCCGAGCAGTTCTTCAAGCGTACGGGCCATCTTCTTCTGCAGTCCTCTTCATCCATGTGCGCGCCCCGTCGGGATGGGGCGCGCAGGGTCTTGTCATGCGCTCCATTATGGGCCCGCGGAGGGGAGTCGGCGCCCGGCCTCTCCCGGTACTTCGCCCGAGGCGCCTTGCCGCGGAGGGCGCTCATGAGAGCGCGCACGGGTCGAAAATGTGCTTAGACTCAAGCATGGACGAATCCACTTCCCGGCAAAGGCCCCCCGTGACGAAGAAAGACCAGACTGCAGCTCCCCGCCGCCCCCGCATTTTTGAGGGCGGCTGCTCGACCATCGTGGTGGGACGCGCCGCCTCCGCCACGGGCCGCATCCTGGTCGGGCACAACGAGGACAACGACGGGCGGATCGTCACGAACCGCATCTGGGTGCCCGCGGCCGACCATGCCGCAGAGGAGCGCCTCGCGTTTGAGTCGGGCGCCGCGGTGCTCCCGCAGGCCCCGCACACGCTCGCGCACTGCTGGACGCAGACGCTCCACCCCCAGGGCGCGTCCTATTCGGACTCCTTCATCAACGAGGCGGGCGTCCTCGTCGTCTCCAACAACTGCAACCAGACCTGGGAACGCGACGAACCCGTCGTGGACGGGGGCGTGGGCTACGCCGTGCGGCGCCTCATCGCCGAGCGCGCCCGCACGGCCCGCGAAGGCGTGGAGATCGCGCTCGATCTGCAGACGCGATGGGGCTATCGGGGGGAGGGCCGCACCTACACCATCGCCGACCCGCACGAAGCCTGGCAGGTGTTTCTGCTGCGCGGCCACCGCTGGGCGGCGCGCCGCATCCAGGACGACGAGGTGGTCTTCACGGCGAACGCCTTCGCGCTCGACCGCATCGACGACGTGCCGCCCGAAGACGTGATGCTCTCGCCCGACCTCGTGGACTACGCCGTGCGCACCGGGCGCTATCTCCCCGAAAACGGCCTCGACCACGCGGACTTCTCGTTCCGCCGCGCCTATCAGCCGCCCGAGCGCCGCTACGCGCTCTGGAACTTCGACCGCGCGCGCACGGCCTGGGAGTACCTCACGGGCCGGCGCTTCAACGATCCCGAGACCATTCCCTACGCCGTCCGGCCCGCGCTCAAGGTCGGGACGGCGGACGTGATGCACGTCCTCGCCTCACGGAGCGCCTACGAGGAGCGCCGCGGATTCGGCCCCGAACACCGCACGATGCGCGACGTCTCAAACGTCGGGACCTTCGACGCGGCGGTCTATGAACTTCACGAGGAACCGCTCCTCACGACGGGGTGGCGCGCGTCGGGGCGCCCCTCGCAGCTTCCCTTCACGCCCTTCTTCCCGCTCGCGGGCCCGCCCGTCGCGGAGACGCTCCTCGACCTTGAATCCGCGCGCCGGGCGCACTTCTCGCCGCCCCGCGAAGTCTTCGACTGGCGCGCCGACCGCCCGCTCTGGCGGGGGCTCGCCGCCCAAACGCTCGCCGACTGGACGGACTTCGACCTCCCCGCTTGGTGGCGGCCCCTGATCGGCTCGCGGGTGCAGGAGGGCGCGAAGATCCGGCGCGCCGCCTCGGAGCTCGCGGCCGCGGCCGGCCTCGAGCGCGCCCGGGCGTTCCTTCACGACTGGAACGAACGCGTCTTCGCCGAGGCCGACGCCGTGGTCTTCGCGGCCTTCCCTGCGATGCGCCCCGTGCCTATCGAGGTGCTCGCCGCGGAACTTTCGCCCGGCATGGGCGAGGTGGAGGCGGCGCTTCATCCGGCCGCGGGCTTTGATCCGGCGAAGATCGACCCCGACACGGTCACCTTCGGTACGGCGACGCCGACGGAGGACGTCGAATGGAACGCGCGCCGTGGGCGGGTCTGCGGGATGACGGTCGAGGAGGACGGCTCCGTGCGGCTGCGCTTCCCCGCCGAAGACGTGCTGCGGCTTGCGCTCCCGGGCGTCCTCACCGACTTCTGGATCTTCGGGCTGGTCGAGGACCGACCCTTCGGCGGATTCGACGTGGTGCGGGTAGCGGGAGAAAAGCCGGACGAATGAGCGCCGGACCGCTTTGATGCGGCCGCCCGCGTCTCCCCGGGGGCGGCCGCCCGCTCGGGCGCTTCAGCGCTCGAGCCCGTACGGCCACTGACTCGTGCCGTACATGTTGAAGACGTGCTTGTAGCCCGAGGCGATCAGGATGCGGGCGGCCTTTTCGGCGCGCACGCCCGAGCGGCAGACGACGAGCACTTGGGCGTCCTTGTCGGGCTGGGCGTCGAGCGTCATGCCGAAGCGAAAGCGCGAGAGCGGCACGTTCACGGAGCCCGCGATGCGCTCCTCGGCGAACTCGTCGGGTTCGCGCACGTCGATCACCACGACGCCCGCGGCCATCATCCTCCGCGCCTCTTCGGGCGGCACCTTCGCGTAGGCGGGGTCCGAAAAGGTGAGGGGGCGCGAGGGTTGGGGCGAGACGGGTTCGAGGGCCGCTGCATCGGCCGCGGCGCCCGTCATGGCGGCCGTCACCGCGGCGGCCGCGCAGAGATTCTTGATGTCCTGCATCGTGATCATGAAGCTTTGAGAAAGGGAATAAAGTTCAGGGGCGGGCTGCGCCGCCCGGAAGCCTCCGGGGCGGCGCAGGCCGCGGTTCTCCGCATTCTTTCACGCCTTCGACCCTCCCGTCCTCAAGCCATGCCCGCAGACGCCGCCCGAATTGAGCACTTCTCCACCTCCACCGCGCCCGTCGCGCTCGTCACCGGCGCCTCGAGCGGCCTCGGTGCGGAGTTCGTGCGACTTGCCGCCGCCGACGGGTTCCGCGTGATCCTCACGGCGCGCCGCCGGGAGCGTCTTGACGCCCTCGCCGAGGAGCTCGAGCGGCAGACCTCCCGGCCGATGCTTGCGCTCCCTCTTGATCTTTCGGACCCGGGCGCGCCCGACGAGATCCTTTCGCTCCTCTCGGAACTCAACGTCGTGCCGGAAGTCCTCGTCAACAACGCGGGCTTCGGCGCCTTCGGGCCGATGGTGGAGATGGACCCGGAGCGGACCGGCCGCATGATCGACCTCAACGTCCGCGCGCTCACGGAGCTCTCAATCCGGATCGGCCGCGAGATGCGCGACTGCGGCTGCGGGCGGATTCTGAACGTCGCCTCGACCGCCTCCTACCAGCCCTGTCCCTTCATGGGCGTCTACGGAGCGACCAAGGCGTACGTGCGCTCATTCACCGAGGCGCTCGCCGAAGAGCTCCGCGGCACGTCCGTCACCGCCACGGCCTTCTCTCCGGGACCGACCGCCACGGAATTCGGCACCGCGGCGGGGCTCGCCGCCGAAGGCGCGCTTGACCTCTTCGACTTGGAAAAGGCCGAGCGCTCGGCCGCCGACGCCGCCCGCACCGGTTGGATCGCAATGAAGGCCGGGCGCCCGGTCGTGATCGACGGGTGGATGAACCGCCTCATCGCCCGCGTCGTCTGGGCGACGCCCGAGCCCCTCGTGCGGCTTCTCGCCGGACGGCTCCTTGGGCGGCTCAAAACCGAATAGAAGGCCCTCCGCATCGGGACCCTTTGGCGGCCCCCTTTGGCGGCCTTCTCAGCGGCCTTTTTGAGCGACCTTTGCGCATACCTTGCGTCCACTTCGTTTCGTCTAAGGCTTCCTATCTAGGGTGGATCCCTCAGGCGCGCGGGGAGGCCCGAAGGGGCTACCGCATAATGAAGGAAAGACAAAAAACGCCGCTCCGCGCGGGGCTCTTCAACCCTTTGCGGCGCGGCAGAAGAGATCAAGCAAAGAGGTTTCCATGCAGCTCAACACCATCTCCCGCCGCGGCCTGATCGCCGCCGGCGTCGCCGCCGCCCTCGCGCTCGCCGGCTGCGGCGAGGACAAGGGCTCCGCTCCCGCCGCGAAGAAGGCCGAACTGATACCGGTCGGCATCGTGCAGCTCGTCGAGCACGACGCGCTTGACGCCGCGACCCGCGGCATCGTCGACGCCCTCGCCGCCCGCGGCTTCAAGGACGGCGTGAACATCAAGCTCGACATTCAGAACGCGCAGGGCGACCAGTCGAACCTCCACAACATCGCCAACCGCTTCGTCTCGAACAAGGACAAGATCATCTTCGCCGTCGCGACCCCCGCCGCCCAGGCCGTCGCCACCGTCGCGAAGGACACCCCGATCGTGGGCACCGCGATCACCGACTACGTCGCCGCCAAGCTCGTCAAGAGCAATGAAAAGCCGGGCGGCAACGTCACGGGCGTCTCCGACCTCGGCCCGATCGCCGCGCAGTTCGACCTCCTCATGAAGCTCGCCCCGAACGCCAAGACGATCGGCACGATCTACAACTCGAGCGAAATCAACTCCGCCGTCCAGGTCGAGATCCTCAAGAAGGCCGCCGCCGAACGCGGCGTCGAGGTGCTCGAAGCCACCGTCTCGAACGTGAACGACATCCAGCAGGCCGTCGCCTCCCTGAAGGACAAGGTCCAGGGCCTGTACCTCCCGACCGACAACGTGATCGCCTCGGCGATTCCGGCCCTCGCCAAGGTCGTCAACCCCGCCAAGATTCCCACCGTCGCGGGCGAGATGGGCATGACCTCGGCCGGGTGCCTCGGCTCCATCTCCGTCGACTACTACGACATCGGCAAGATGACGGGCGAATTGGGCGCCGACATCCTCGAAGGCAAGAAGAAGCCCGCCGACACGCCGATCCAGCACGTCACGACCGGCACGCCGGTCTTCAACCTGAAGACCGCCGCCGCGATCGGCATCACCATCCCCGAGGAGCTCAAGAAGGGCGCCAAGCTCTTTGAGTAGCGCCTCGCGGAGGCGCCGCGCCTGAGATAAAGCGGAGCGACCTGGAGACCGGGAGTTCCCCGATGCGGGACCGGCCTTCACGGCGAAGCTCCGCTTTTTCTCGTTCTTCCCGCCCCGTGGGGAAGGGCGCCCGGCGCTCGCCGCTCTTCCCGGACCTCCCGGGCAAGCCCCACACATCCCGCAAACCTCTTCCACCAACAAAACCAAAGAAGGTCCCCCGCGGACCTTCGGCGCGTACCTAGAAAGGAATCACCGATGCTCGATCTCATCATTTCAACCGTCGGCCAGGGCCTGCAGTGGTCCGTCATGGCGATAGGCGTCTTCCTCACCTTCCGCATCCTCGACATCGCCGACCTGTCGGTCGAGGGCTCGTTTCCCCTGGGGGCGGCCGTCGCCGCCACCGCGATCACCTCGGGGCTCGGCCTCCCGGCGGCCTTCGTCCTCGCCCTCATCGCGGGTTCGCTCGCGGGCTGGGTGACGGGCGTCCTCACGACGAAGCTGCGCATCCCGGCGCTCCTCGCCGGCATCCTCACGATGATCGGGCTCTATTCGGTGAACCTCCACGTGATGGGGAAGTCCAACATCGGGCTGCTTCAGGACGAAACGGTCTTCACGATTCTTGAGAACGGCCTCGGGCTCTCCGTCTCGCTGAGCGGCATCGTCGTGGGACTCCTCTTCGCCGTCATCGTTTCGACTGTGATCTACTGGTTCTTCGGCACCGAGCTCGGCACGGCGATCCGCGCGACGGGCTTCAACCAGCAGATGGCCCGAGCGCAGGGCATCAACACCAACACGATGATCGTGCTCGGCCTCGTGATCTCGAACGCCCTCGTCGCCCTCTCGGGCGCCACCGTCGCGCAGGCGAACGGCTTCGCCGACGTCGGCATGGGCGTGGGCACCATCGTGATCGGCCTCGCCTCGGTGATCATCGGCGAGGTGCTCTTCGCGCCGAAGTCCTTCAAGTCGAGCCTGGTCGCCGTGATCCTCGGCTCCATCGTCTATCGCCTCGTCATCGCCTTCGTGCTCCAGATGGGCATGCCGCCCAACGACCTGAAGCTCTTCACGGCCGTGCTCGTCGCCTTTGCGCTCTCGCTGCCGCTCATCAAGAGCAAGGTCGCGGGCCTTCGCCGCGCCTCCTGATCCCCCGGACCGGAAGGCTCCCTCCAGAACTGAACACGAACGCAGGAATTAGACGAAATGCTCGAACTCAAGAACGTGCACAAGACCTTCTTCGCGGGTACGGCGAATGAAAAGAAGGCCCTTCGGGGCGTCACCTTTACGCTCGAGGACGGCGACTTCTGCACCGTCATCGGCTCCAACGGCGCGGGGAAGTCCACGACGCTCAACGCCATCGCCGGCACCTTCCCCATCGACCAGGGCTCGATCGTGATCGACGGCCACGACGTGACGAAGCTCCCCGAATACAAGCGCGCCGCCTTCATCGGCCGCGTCTTCCAGGACCCGATGCGCGGCACGGCCGCCGGCATGATGATCGAGGAGAACCTCGCGATCGCCGACCGCCGCGGACAGCGCCCGACGCTCAAGTGGTCCGCGCGCCCCGAGCGCACGGAGTACTTCCGCGAGCTCGTGAAGTCCCTCGGCCTCGGGCTCGAGAACCGCATGACCGCCCACGTGGGGCTCCTCTCGGGCGGCCAGCGCCAGGCGCTCACGCTGCTGATGGCGACCCTCGTGCGCCCGAAGCTGCTGCTCCTTGACGAACACACGGCCGCGCTCGATCCGAAGACAGCCGAAAAGGTGCTTGAGATCACGAACCGCATCGTCACCGAGCAGAAGCTCACGACGCTCATGATCACGCACAACATGCGCGACGCGCTGCGCTTCGGCAACCGCCTCATCATGATGCACGACGGCCGCCCCATCCTCGACGTGCGGGGCGAGGAGAAGTCGAAGCTCACCGCGGTGGACCTGCTGCGGTTCTTCGAAAAGGCGGGCGACGGAGTGTCCGACAAGATGCTCCTCGCGAGCTGATGCCCAGGCGCCTCAGCCTTGGGTCCTGAGCGCCCGGCATCCGTGAGGGCGGCGCCTCTCTCTTGAAGGGAGGCGCCTCACGCGGAGCCGGGCGTTCTGCCGCCGTCCTTTGTTCCGGAGAAGTTGGCGGGCGCGCCGGTGGATCCGCCCTTCGACGTTCCTTTTGACGCCCCGTTGACGTTCCGGCGGGAGAATCCCCAACCTCTCCTCATTCAACCGCAAATTCTCCCGCCATGACCTCTTCGGAAGACAAAACGACCGGCGCCGCCCGCCCGCAGCTCCGGGCCGGCCTCGACCGCCCCGGCATCCCGCGCACCGTCTGGGCGCTCGGCTTCGTCTCGCTCCTGATGGACGTCTCCTCGGAAATGATCCACGCGCTCCTGCCGCTCTTCATGGCGGGGACGCTCGGTGCGAGCGCCATGATGATCGGCCTCGTCGAAGGCGTGGGCGAGAGCGCCGCCCTCGTCGCCAAGGTCTTTTCGGGCGCGATCGCGGACCGCTTCGGACACCGCAAGCTCCTCGTGCTTCTGGGCTACGGACTCGGCGTTCTCGCCAAGCCCGTCTTCGCGCTGGCCGACCAGATCTGGATCGTGCTCGCCGCGCGCTTCTTCGACCGCATCGGCAAGGGCGTGCGCGGCGCGCCCCGCGACGCGATCGTCGCGGCCGTGACGCCCAAATCCATCTGGGGCGCGGCCTATGGGCTGCGGCAGTCGCTCGACGCCGCGGGCGCCTTCGTGGGGCCGGCGATTGCGAGCCTCTGCCTCTGGTTCTGGACCGAGGACTTCCGCACGATCTTCTGGGTGGCGCTCATTCCAGGCGCGCTCTGCATCCTCACGATTCTCTTCGGCGTCGAGGACGACGCGGACCGGGCGGTGAAGATGAAGCCCGCCCCCACCGGGATCCGGGAGTTCTTCGCCGTCCGCTCGCCCCTCTTCACGCAGGTGCTCGTCCTCGGCGTGATCTTCTCGCTCGCGCGCTTCTCGAACGCCTTCCTGGTGCTGCGCGCCGCCGACTGCGGGATTCCGACCGCGGCCGTGCCGCTCCTGATGGTCGGGATGAACCTCGTCTTCTCGCTCTCCTCCTACCCGGTCGGGCGGCTCGCCGACCACATGGATCCGATGAAGCTCCTCGCCCTCGGGCTCATTCTGCTCGCCGCGGGCGACGTCGTGACGGCGCTCTTCGCGACGCCCGCCGGGATCATCGCCGGCGTCGTGCTCTGGGGGCTCCATCTCGGCGCGACGCAGGGCGTGTTTTCGCTCCTCATCGCGGAGTCGGCGCCCGAAGAGAAGCGCGCCACGGCCTTCGGGCTCTTCAACTTTGCGAGCGGCGCGGCGATCCTCTTCGCCGGGCTCTTCGCGGGGTTCCTGTGGGACGAAGTCGGGGCGGCCGCCACCTTCTGGGGCGGTGCGGTCTTCGCGCTTGCGGCCGTTGTGCAGACGCTGCGGGTGAGAAGCCGCACGCGGTTCGGGCAGACCTGATCGGGTGCCGGGACCGGCGCCTCACCGGGACGCGCGTCCTCTCAGAGCGCGAGCTCCTTGGTGAGCGCCTGGAACTGGCGCAGGTTGTGCACGCGCAGCTTGTGGTAGAGGTTGTTGCGGTGTCCCTGGACGGTCCGCTCCGAGAGCGAAAGGTGCTCGGCGATGTCGCGGTTCGCAAGGCCCTGCGCGAGGAGGCGCGTCACCTCACGCTCGCGCGGACTCATCTGCCGGATCACCTCTGCGGCCTCGTCCGCGGTGAGCCCGCCCTCGGCCTGCGCGGCGCTGATGCGCGCGGCCGCCTCTATCGCCGTCGTGAGGGCTTCGGCGTCCACGGGCTTCTCGAGAAAGTCGTAGGCGCCCATCTTGAGCGTGCGCACGGCGGTGGGGACGTCGGCGTGTCCGGTGATGAAGATGATCGGGAGCGTGAGGTTCAGCTCCTTCATCCGGCTCTGGAGTTCGAGCCCGGACATGCCCGGCATGCGGATGTCGAGAAGCAGGCACCCGGGCGGAGTTGAGGAATAGGACTTCATGAATTCCTGCGCGCCGGCGTAGGCTTCGGTGCGCCACCCCTTGCAGGCGAGCATGAAGGCGAGGGCGTTCCTCACCTCCTCGTCGTCGTCGACGATGCGTATGAGCGATGTGCGCTTGAGGTTCTCGAGCGTCTCGTCGGCTGCGGTCATTTTGAGCTTTCCGGTTCGTTGAGTTTCAGTTGATTTGTTGTCTCTCTTGCGGGACGCTTCATGCGGTCGGCAGCGTCACCCGGGCGACGAGGCCGCCCTTGGGGCGCGGCTCGAAGACGAGGTGTCCGCCCGAGGCTTCGGCGATTGCGATGGCGATCGGGATGCCGAGGCCCTGGCCGGCCGACTTGCTCGTGATGAGGGGCGTCGTGAGGTTGACGAAGTCCTCCCTCGAGAGCTGCCGGCCGGTGTTTTCAACGACGATCTCGATCACGCCCGAAGTTTCCGGCGGCACGCGGGCATAGATGTTCACCGCGGGCTTCTCGGCGCTCACCATCGCGCCCGAGGCGGCCTCGAAGGCGTTCTTCAGAAGGTTGTTGAAGAGGAGCTCGATCTCGAGCCCGTCGCCGCGCACGACGACGCCGTAGAGGCCCTGGTTGGAGAACTTGACGCCGCCCGTCATCTCCGAGGAGAGTCCGCCGTAGACGCGCTCAACCGCATCGAAGAGCGTCACCGCCTGGTCGCGCCTCTGCTGGTTCTTCGAGTACCCGCGCACGCGCGCGACGATCTCCTTCGTGCGCTCGACGCCCTTCAGGATCCCCGCGCGGCTCATTTCGAGCATCTGCAGGTTGAGGGAAGGTTGCTTCAAGAGCTCCTTCATGCCCTCGCAGTAGTACTGCACGGCGGCGAGCGGCTGTGCGAGCTCGTGGGCGATGAGGTTGGAGAGCTGCCCCACCACGGTCGCCTTCTGCATGCGCTCCATGCGGGCGCTGAGTTCGTTGACGCGCGCCTGCGCGGCCTGCTCCTCGGCGATCGAGGCCCGGAGCTCGGCCGTGCGGCGCCGTACGAGGTAGGCGACCCGCCAGCTGTGGAGCCCGAGGCCGAGAACGAGGAGCCCCGCGAGGATGCAGTCGACGACGTGCGTGAGCACCCACTGCTTCACCGTGGGTTCGCGCAGATAGGCGTAGTTCTCGATCTTGAGCTCCCGGTAGAGCCGGTCCACGGGCCGCAGGTCGGTTGCGACCCCCCAGTGGTGCCCCGGCGCGATTTCGGGGATCGAGAGCAGGGTCTTGGCGATCACGTGGGCGGCGCCCGGCGCCGAGCCCTGCATGACGGAGACCATGATGTTGGGGTATGTGCGCGAGGTGTGCGCGCAGTGCAGCGTCGGATCTTGGCGCGGTTCGAGCACCCGGTAGCGGGCGCGGACTTCCGGCGCGAGGCTCTCGAGCCAGCACGCGCGCACCATCGCGACGTCGGCTTCACGCGTGTCGAGCCGCCGCGCGATCGAGCCGTTCTCGCTGTCGCCCGTGTAGTGGACGTCGCCGAAGAAGTGCTCCGGGTCGAAGCCGCGCACCGCGATTTCCCCGAGGGCCGTGCGGTAGCTCATGAAGGCCGAGGGGTAGCTCGCCGAGAGGCGCGATCCCTGGAGGTCCGCGATCGTCTGGAAGCGGTCGTCGTCGCTTCTCACGAGGATCGCCGTCGCGACGCCCGTGTTGGGATTGGGCTGGAGCTCGGTGATGAGGGTTGCCACCGCGATCGCGCCGTAGGGCCTGAGCCTCATGCTGAATCCCGAGCTCGCGATGAAGACGTCGATGCCGCCCGTCTTGATGAGGTGCTCGAGCTCGGTCCATGGCACGCGGGGATTCACCTCGACCGGATAGGGCGCGAAGGCGAGCTGAATCGTTTCAAGCGTCCGCCGGAGCGCGAGCGTCGTCTCGGGCGTCTCCCAGAGCGAGATGATGCCGACCCGCAGGGGACGGGACTGGTAGAGCTTCGCCGTCGCGCCCGAAATGCCGTCGAGACCGCCCGGCGCGGCCGAAGAGGCGCTCTGGGACGCCGCCCCTTCGGCCGAGGCTCCGGCCGCGCCGAACGCAAGAAGCGCGGCGGCCCAAAGGAGGTGGACGAGAAGCGGGCGGATCATGGTGGAAGGCGCGTAAGGCGTTTGCAAAAGGTATTGCCGGAAGTTTAGACGGCCGCAGGTTTTCGCAGGCGATGTGCAGTCGGCAGGGAGCGCGGAGCGTCTTTGACGCGCGTCAGGCTACTCGAGTATCTCGACAGTAATGATTGTCTCAGTTCGGAAGAAAGCCTCAAGCAAAGGCAGTTCGAAAGGATTGAATCTCTTCAGGACGCACGGACGGCGCCGCAGGTCCCGCAGCGGGATCCGGATGCCGTTCGAGGAACACAAGAAAGGAGAAGAATCATGTCAGCGAGTCTTTCCCGCCGCAGCTTCATCGCAGGATCCGCCGCCATGGGCGGCATGATGTTCGGCATGTCCGGCGCCGCCGAGGCGAAGACCCCGTCGAAGTGGGACTTCGAGGCGGACGTCGTCGTGGTCGGCGCGGGCGCCGCGGGCATTCCGACGGCCATTCGCGCGAAGGAGGCCGGCTTCTCGGTCCTCGTCGTCGACGCCAACTACGACATCGGCGGCCACGCGATCATCTCGCAGGGCAACACGCTCTTGGGCGGCGGCAACGCCGTGCAGAAGAAGTACGGCATCAAGGACGATCCGGAGACGGTCTTCAAGGACCTCACCGACTGGTCGGTGACGCTCCCCAACGGCTTCGCCGACTTCCGCTACAACGACCGCGACATGCAGCGCATGCTCGCCGACGAAATGGTCCCGACCTACGACTGGCTCGTGAAGATCGGCGTTCCGTTCCTCGACAAGAAGCCCGACAACGCGGGCGCCTACGGTGCGGGCTGCTCCGCGCCTCGTGAACTCCACTTCTCGTGGACCAAGGGCGCGTCGCTTGAAGCCCCTGCGGGCACCTCGGGCACGGTCCTGATGCGCTCGCTCGAAGACGCCGCGCGCAAGGCGGGCGTCAAGTTCCTGATGAACTACTACATGGACGACATCTTCCAGGACGCCAAGAAGCGCTGCATCGGCCTCAAGGCCCACCGCACGCCGAAGATCCTCCCGGACGGGACGGAGTTGAAGGGCTTCCGCTCCGCCGAGGACGTCGTCTCGACGAAGAAGGAGATCACCGTCCACGCGAAGAAGGCGCTCGTTCTCGCCACGGCCGGCTACACGGACCACGTTGCCTTCCGCCGCATGGTCGACCCGCGCCTCACGAAGGAGTTTGCGGCGGCCGCCTGTGAATATTCGCCTCAGGACGCTTCGGGCACCCTCGCCGCCATGCGCTGCGGCGCCGGCCTCTGGGGCCTCACCAACGCCTACGCCGAACGCCCCATTTCGCTCACCCGCGGCGCCGTGATCGGCGTGCGCGACACGTACCTGCGCTGGGCGCCGGAATCCCCGATCTTCCCGCTCGTGAAGCACTCGGGCGTGGCGTTGCGCAACTGGCAGAACGCGATCGTCGTCAACTGGTGCGGCAAGCGCTTCTTTGAGGAGACCTCGTCGGCGGGCCTCACGAAGGACTCCGCGAAGATGACCTCCTACGGGACGGCGAACTCCACCCGCGGCCTGATGAACGGCACGAACGGCGCGCACTTCAAGGACGGCGCCCCCTACGTCCAGGGCGACTGGCGCAACATCAACCGCACGAAGTACAACCCGATCAACTTCATCGCCGCGGCGCTCGCGATCAACGAGGGCTCGCACGCTCCGGACTGGTCCGCCGGTCCTCAGTGGGCGATCTTCGACAGTGAGGCTCTGAAGCGCGAACGCATCCACACGGGCGAGAAGTACGTCGATCCCGAGTACTTCTTCTCGGCCGACACGATCGAGGAGCTCGCCGCGAAGATCAACACGAACCCCTACATGTCCCACAAGATGGATCCGAAGGCGCTCGCCGAGACGGTTGCGAAGTACAACTCCTACGTCGATCAGGGCAAGGATCCGGACTTCGACAAGCCCACGCCGCAGTACAAGATCGAGAAGGGTCCCTTCTACGCGGCCTGGACGTCCGTGACGCTGCACGACTGCTACTGCGGTCTGCATGTCTCGAGCGCCTGCGAAGTGCTCGACTGGGAGGGTGAGAAGATTCCGGGCCTCTACGCCGCGGGCGAAGTGACGGGCGGCAGCTCCATGCACGGCCTCGCGCGCGGCCTCGTGCAGGCCTTCGTCCTTGGCAAGACCTTCGCGGCCTTGAAGTAAGTCCCCCAAAGGAGAAGAGCCATGCTCAAGACCCCGCTTGCAGCGCTCGCCGCTCTGGTGCTCGCCATGGCTCTCTCCGAGGCGCCCGAAGTCTCCGCCGCCGAAAAGGCGGACCCGCAGCAGTGCCTGATGTGCCACGGCGGAAGCTTCGACGCCCTGAGGGAGCAGACCAAGAATTGGAAGGACGAGTTCGGCTCGCCCGTCCAGCCTCATCAATACCTTGATCCCAACGCGGCCAACCCGCATGCGGGCGCCAAGGTGGTTCCCGACTGCACGGGCTGCCACAAGGCGCATCCGCTGCCGCCGCCGAAGGACTACAAGCCGGAAGCCGCGTCGCTCTCCATGTGCTATGGGTGCCATCACATGGAGAACTTCCAGAAGTGCAGCGACGCCGGCTGCCATGAGAAGTAGCCCGTCCGCCGTCGGTTCCGGCGGATGAGGGCGCCAGCCTTTTCTCTCCTTTCCACCCGGAGCGCCTTCAAGCGGTGTTCCGGGCTTTTTTGGCTCAAGCCCGCCGTGGCGCACGCCTCGACGCCCGTCGATCTTCGTCTATGGTGCTTGCGCGCCTGCGGGGATACACTTTGGCGAAACTACCTGCTGCGGCGTACCTCCAAGGGAGGGGCGCGGTGCAGGAGCCCGCATTTGGACGCCGCCAAAGAACAATCATCCATGTCATCCATGCCGAAGATCGACCTCAAGACCGCACCTTCGAAATACATCGCCTACCGCGTGGGCGTGCATCACTTCACGTTTCACCGCACGTTGCGGTGGGTGCTTCTCGACGCCGTCGCAACGGGCTTTCTCGGCGCGCTCCTGATCGGCCTCAACACGCCCGTCGCGGAGCGCACGGTCGCGGGCATCGCCTCGAATCCGCTCGCCTGGCTCGGGCTTGCCGCCGCCTGGGTGATCGGGTACCTGCTCTCGCGCTACGAGATCCGCAGCTGCCGCGAGGTCTTCGACGAAATCCCGTACGACTACTCGCTCGGCACCTTCACCCGGCAGTGCACCTGGGCGCACGTCTTCACCTTCATCGTCTGCGCCCTCAACACGCTCGGGATCTTCGTGGTGCGCCAGGTGGCGCTTCCCGACTATCTCCAGTGGCTGCGCTACTTCCCCGGGCTCGAGTACTACCTCTCGATGATTCCGACCGCCGTGATCGGCCTCTTGATCTACGGGTGGTTCACGCTGCAGATCAACAAGGAGATCATCGGCGACGAGGCGCACGTCCACGGAGAACGCGCCTGATTGAGTGAGCGCCGCCCTGTTCGATCGGGCGGCCCGCTGAACCTTATTTTCCCGATCTCCTCTCACGCACGAAGGGGTGGATCGCTGGGTCGGGCGGGGCGGCGGAACTTTCCGGCATCAACGTCAACACGCTGCGCTCGCGCCTGCGGCGTTTGGGCTTCGAGCGCTTCAGCCGCTCCTGACTCAGCCGCGGTCGGCAGGCGCAAAGCGCCACGAGAAGAGCGCCCCGAAGAGCAGTACGGCGCATCCCGACCAGAAGAGCGCGGCGACGGGGAATTCCTCCGCGAGAACGGGGAACGCGAAGGCTGCGCCCATCGAGCCCACGCGCGAGACGGTCGTGGTGAGCCCCACCAACCTCGCGCGGGTGCGTGCGGGAAAGAGCATGTTGGGAAAGACGAAGTCGAGAGGCGTCTGCAGCCCATAGGCGAGCGCGAAGAGGATGAAGGCCGCGCCCGTCATGAGGGTCGAATGCATGTCGCGCCCGAGCGTCACGGCGGCGAGGGACGCCGCCATCGCGAGGAAGGTGCCGATCAGAACCGCTTTGGGACACCGCGCCAATGCCGGATGGGCGGCCGGGAGGACGCCGAGGAGGAAGCACCCGTAGAGGAGCAGCACCTGGATGAAGGCGTTCTTAGTATCGAGAAACCCCGAGAGGATCTTCGTCGAATAGAACATCAGGACCGTGGCGGGGATTGTTTGGGCGAGCCAGAAGACCGTGCAGAAGAGAAACGCCCGCAGGGAGCCGGGCTCCGAGAAGGCGCCCCGGCGGCCGCCCGGAGCAGCGTCCGCCCTCCGGCGCGCCGCACTCCAGGCGGCGGATTCAGGCACGCCCCTGCGCGCCGCCCAAAAGAGGAGCGCGAGGGCCGCCTGCACCCAGAGGAAGGTCGTCCAGGAGAGGTCAAGGGCGAAAATCGGGCGGGAGAGCAGAACCGCGAAGAGTGCGCCTGCGTACCACCCAAACATCAGAAGCGAGAGGTGCTGCGCGCGCTCTTCTTCGGCGATGAGCTCCGTGATGAGCGCCTGCCCGACGGGATAGTCGCCGCCGAGGAGCAGCCCCATGAGGGCGCGCAGCCCGAGAAGTGCCGAAAGCTGCGCGGCGCCGACCGTGGCATCCACGTCCGCAGAGGCGCCGAAAAGGAGGAGGGAGGCGATGGTTCCGGCGCCGAGTGCGAGCATGGAGCCCGAGAAGATCCGCCGGCGGCCGAAGTGATCCGCGAGCCAGCCGAAGACCACTGCGCCCACGGAAAAGACGAGAAGGTAGATTCCGGTGAAGGCGCCCGTCTCCCAGGCGGTCATGCCCGGAATCATCATGATGAGGAAGGCGGCCGATCCGGTTGCGTAGCCGTCGAGAAAGGGCGTGCCTGCCGCAGCGGCGCAGAGGCGGCGTGGGGAAAGAACGGCGGAGGACATGGCTCGGGCTCTGGAGGGAAGCGCCGTCAGGGGGCTCTGGGCTTCACCGCGGGGGAATGAACAAGATTATCAAGAATATAGTGCCAGGCCTGGATCTTGAGCTTCGGGTTGGTGAGATCCACGCCGAACTTGTGCGAGTAGAAGAACCCTTCAAGCGCCATGATGGCGACGAGCGCCGGGGTGCGGACGTCCTCGGGGAGCGCGGCGATACGGGCGTGGAGCTTCTCATACCACGCCTTCACCGGACGCATGAGTTCCTCGTCGTGAACGAAGTTCGAGTGAATGGCGAGCCCGACCGAAGCCCAACCGCGGTTGTCGCGGTCGAAGCTCCGGAACCACTCGATGAAGCCCGGAACAAGCGTCTCCTCGGGCGAGCCGTCGAAGAGCGCCTCATGACGCGAGAGCTCGGCGTCGAGATGCGCGGCGTATTCCTCCACAAGCGCCGCCTGCAGCGCGCGCTTGCTCTTGAAGTGGTACATCAATGCGCCCTTGCTGATGCCGGCTTTTTCGGCGGCGTGGTCCATCGTGAGCGCGCCGATGCCTTCTTCGAGAATGATCGCCTTCGCGGCGTCGATGATCGACTGCCGGGTCTTGACGGCCTTGATGCTTGCCATTTGGGTAGGGTTCTTGGGGGGCGGGGTCGGAGAGATGCACGCCATTCTAGGACTGCCGGCCGCAGATGGCGAAAACCCGACGGCCCGCAGCTCTCGATGGGAGCCGCGGGCCGTCGGGCGGAAGGAAAGATGTGGCGCGCGCGCCGAAGGCGAGGTTGGGCCTCCAGGAGCGCGCACTTCATCCGCAAAGGACTACTTCGCGGCGGCGGCGGCCGCCTTGCCGGCGATGCGACCGAAGACGATGATGTCCGTGTAGGCGTTGCCGCCAAGGCGGTTCGTGCCGTGCGTGACGCCCGTCACTTCACCCGCGGCCCAGAGGCCCGGGATGACCTTGCCTTCGGCCGTCAGGGCCTCGGCCTTCTCATTGATGCGCACGCCGCCCATGGTGTGGTGCACCGAGGGCACGGCCTTGATCACGTAGTACTTGCCCTGGCTCATGTCGACGAGGCCCGCGCGGTGGTGGAAGTCCTTGTCGTTGCCCTTGCCGGCCATCGAGGTGACGCGGTCGGTCGTGGCCTTGAGCGAGTCATAGGGGATCTTCGTGAAGTCAGCGATGCACTTCAGGTCCGGGCAGGTGGTCATGATGCCCTGCTTCGTGAAGGCGTCGTACTCGGTCGGGTGTTCCTTGACGGTGTTCGACACGGCGCCGATCTTGTCGTTCCAGAGCACCCAGCAGTAGCCGCCCTTCTGGTTGAGGATCGCCTCGGAGAGCACGTCGCGGCGGCCGAGCTCCTCGACGAAGCGCTTGCCCTCCTGGTTGAGCATGATCGCGCCGTCAAAGCGCGCGTCGGCGATGAGTTCGATCACGCCGGAGATCGGGTCGCAGATCGGGTAGGTCTGGATGTACTGCATGTTGACCAACTCGGCGCCGGCGCGCTGGGCCATGTAGAGCGCCTCGCCCGTGGTGCCCGGAGCGTCCGTGGTCTTGAAGCGTTCGTCGATCTTCGGGTTGTACTTCTTCACCATCTCGGGGTTCGCACCGAACCCGCCCGTGGCGAGCACGACGCCGCCCTTGGCGTTGAAGGTGTATTCGACGCCCGCCATCGTGGCCTTGACGCCCACGACGCGGCCGTCCTTGTCCTTGATGAGCTCTTCGGCCTTCATGTTGGTGATGACCGGGATGCCGAGCTCATCGGCCTTCGCCTGGAACTTCGTGATGAATTCCGTGCCGGTGTGGCCGACCGGAATCAGGGCGCGCTTGCGGGAGTGGCCGCCGAAGAAGAAGAGGTTGTCGGGCTCGAAGCGCACGCCGAGGTAGTCGCGGCACCATTCGGCGCCGGCCAAAGCCTGATGCGTCATGACGTCGATGACCTTGAGGTCGCCCTTCTTGTCGCCGCCCAAGTACGTGTCCTTGGCGTGGAGTTCGGGCGAGTCGTCATTGATGCCGATAACGGGCTGGACCCAGTTCTTCGCGGCGTTCATCTCGGCGCCGGAGATCAGGGAGTTGCCGCCCACCATCGGCATTTTTTCGAGCAGCACGACGTTCGCACCGGCGTTCTTCGCTTCGATGGCGGCGGAGAAGCCCGCGCCGCCCGCGCCGATCACGACGACGTCGTAGGAGGAGTTCTTCGGCAGGTCCTTCGCGACCTGCTTCACGGCCTTCTTGTCGGCCTTGCCGAGCTTCACGCCGGCCTTCTTGGCGGCGTCCTGAACGGCGGCGAAGAGGCCCTTCGAGGTGAAGGTGGCGCCCGAGACGGCGTCGAGCTCGACGGAGTTCGCCTGAACGATGTGGTCCTTCAGATCGGTGAAGACCTGCTTGGCGAGCACCGGGTTCTCGGCGTTCTTCTTGATCTCGATCTTCTGGATCTTGCCGTCGTCGAAGGTGACGGCGACCACGATGTCGCCGTGCTTGCCGACGCCCACGCCCTCGGTGGTGACCGGAGCGGCGAGGAGGGAGGCCGAGGCGGCGCCGAAGGCGATGGCCGCGGCGGCGGTGATCAGGGACTTCTTGAACTTCATGATGGATACGTCCTGTACCTGAAGAGGTTTGAGTAGGAGGTGTGATGCTACGGATTATAGGCAAAACCGACCGAATGGTCTTTTTTGTCCCTCGCTAGTTCTTATGGTTAACCCCGACTAATGCAATGTATCTAGATGGAAAACAGTTGAAAAACCTAAATAAATTGAATGAATAGGTGTTTTCACTAGTCATAAACGCGGCATCCATAAAAACCGACCAGGCGGTTTGTTATGAGCGTAAATTCTGCCTCACCCAGGACGGAGGCCAACCCGAAGGCCGAGCCGTCCCGACGTCAACATCTCCACAGTCCTTTGGGAAAACTGCAAAATGCGTCTCACCACTCTTGCCTTCACAGTTGGTCTTGCATTCATGTCCGCCGCCGCTCAAGCCGCCGTCACGCTCGACGGCCGCACGCTCACCCAGGAACAGGCCTGGTCCGCCGCCAACGGCGAAGAGGTCGTGATCGCTCCTGAAGCGATGAAGCACCTCACCGATTCCTACAACCTCGTGATGACCGCCGCGCGCCATGGCGTCGAGATCTACGGCCTCACGGTGGGCGTTGGCCTCAACAAGGACCACCACCTCTTCGACGCCAAGGGCGAGCTCACCGACGTCGCCAAGCAGGCGAGCATCGACTTCAACCGCAACATTCTCCGCTCGCATTCCGTGGGCTACGGTCCGTCGCTCGATCCGAAGATCGTCCGCCTCTCGATGGTGATTCGCCTCAACACGCTCCTGAAGGGGCGCGCGGGCGTGCAGCCCCGCGTTGCGGAGCTCTACCGCACCTTCCTCAATGAGGGCATCACCCCGGTGATTCCGAGCCGCGGCAGCATCGGCGACGCCGACATCACGCTCGCCTCGCACGTGGGCGCAACGATGATGGGCGAATGGAAGGTGACGGTGAACGGCAAGGAGATGTCCGCCGCCGAGGCGCTCAAGGCGAAGAACATCACGCCGCTCGTGCCGCAGGGCAAGGACGGCCTCGGCATCCTCTCGACCAATTCGGTCGGCGTCGCGATGCTCATGGGCGCGATGAAGACGATGCGTCAGGCCGTGAAGGTGACGCCCACCGTCTTCGGCCTCACGCTTGAGGGCCTGAACGGCAACGTCGCCCCGTTCCTCACGCAGACCGTGAACTCCCATCCGCTCCTCGGCCTTCAGGAAGCCGCGAAGAACTTCCGCGAAGAGCTCAAGGGCTCCTACCTTTGGACGTTCGACAAATCCCGCAGCCTGCAGGATCCGCTGAGCTTCCGCACGACTGTCTATACCTATTCGGAAGCCTTGCGCGCGCTCTCAGAGCTCGACGCCCTCGTGAACATCCAGATCAACTCTTCCGACGACAATCCCGGCGTTATCCTGAACGCCTCGAAGGAGGACTACGAGTCGAGCCAGGTCGCGCAGTACTTCGTTGATGCCGAAGGCCTGAAGGGCGCGATCATCCCGTCGGCGAACTTCGAGCCGCTCCCGATCGCGATCTCCGCTGAACGCGCCGCCATCGCGCTCGCCCACGTCGCCCACAACTGCGTGCAGCGCACGATCCGCCTCGACGAGGACCGTTTCTCGGGTCTGCCGCGCTACCTCACGGCCGAGTCCAACAAGAACGGCCACAACTTCGGCGCGACCGAGGACTCGATGGTCTCGATCTACGCCGAGAACGTGGACCTCGCGAACCCGGTCTCGATGGACGGCTCCGCCGTTGAAGGCAACATCGAGGACACCGCCTCGAATCTGCCGCGCATTGCCGAACGTCTGAACCGCTCCTCGGAGAACATCATCGACCTCTACTCGATGGAGCTTCTCCATTCGACCCAGGCGATCGACCTGCGCCGCGCGAAGCAGTCGAACGTTGAGCTTTCGCCCAAGACCGAGGCCCTCTACAAGGCCTACCGCGCGAAGGTGCCCTTCGTCTCGAAGGACCGCATCTTCTCGGGCGATCTTGAGGAAGGCATCAAGATCCTGAAGAACTGGTAATGGAGACCGCCGGCCGGCCTTCTGGCTGAGGCCGGCGCTCCGATGCGCAGGAGGCTCCGTCTTCGGGCGGGGCCTTTTTCTTCGTCAGGCGCAGCCCGAGAGGAGCCGCCGCCCGGCAAAACGAAGGCCCGGAGGTGCGAGTGAACGCACCGCTCCGGGCCTTCGTTTCTTGGGACGGACTGCGGCGGAGCACTGAGGGGGCGCTTCGCCGCAGACCTTCTTCAGGGGACTTATTCGATGCCGATCACCTTGAAGCCCGCGCCCTCGACGGTCGCGCGGAGCATTTCGTCCGTGACAAAGAGGTCGGCGTCCACCACCGCCTGCTTCTTCTCGAGGCTCACCGTGACGGCTTCGACGCCGGGCAGGGCCTTCAAGGCCTTT
Source organism: uncultured Sutterella sp. (assembly GCA_905198475.1). Lineage (GTDB taxonomy): Bacteria > Pseudomonadota > Gammaproteobacteria > Burkholderiales > Burkholderiaceae_F > Sutterella. Next base: position 29,675 of record CAJKCQ010000002.1, read on the forward strand.
TCAACCGACGCGGTGCAGTGGCCGCAGTGCATGCCTTCGATGTGGATGGTCTTCTGAGTCATTTTTCCTTCCTTTGCCGGACCGTTTGCGACCGGGCGGGTGGTCGGGGACGCGGGAGCGCCCTCGGGGACGAGTTTCGGTTTGAAGAATCTTAAGCGCAGCGCGTTCGTGACGACGGAGAAGGACGAGAGGCTCATCGCGGCCGCGGCGATCATCGGCGAGAGCGTGAGGCCTTCGGAGGCGAAGACGCCCGCCGCGATCGGGATGCCGACGGCGTTGTAGATGAAGGCCCAGAAGAGGTTCTCGCGGATGTTGCGCATCGTTGCGCGCGAGAGCTCGACCGCGCGCACGACGTCCGTGAGGCGGCTCTTCATGAGAACCACGTCCGCAGAGGCGATCGCAACGTCCGTTCCCGCGCCGATCGCGGCGCCGACGTCCGCGGCGGCCAGGGCCGGGGCGTCGTTGACACCGTCGCCCACCATGAGGACGCGCCTGCCCGCGGCGTGGAGCCGGCCGACCTCTTCGGCCTTGCCGCCCGGGAGCACGCCTGCGACGACGCGGCTGATCCCGGTCTTGGCGGCGATGGCGCGCGCCGTCGCCTCATTGTCGCCGGTGAGCATCGTCACCTCGATCCCGAGCTTTTCGAGCGCGGCTACGGCTTCGCGCGAATCGGGCTTCACCTGGTCGGCGACCCGCACGAGGCCGAGGAGCGTCCCGGGAGCGTCCGCCTCCGGGACGGAGCCCACGAAGAGCGGCGTCTCGCCTGCGTCGGCCGCGGCGTCGGCCGCCTGACGGAGCGTGTCGGGGATGGGGACGCCGAGCGCTTCGGCCATGCGGGCGTTGCCGGCGAAGTAGCGCCGGCGCCCGATTTTCGCGGAGATCCCCTGGCCCGCCGTCTGCTTGAAGTCGCTCGAGGGCTGCAGAGGAAGGTTCTTCTCCTTCGCCGCGGCGACGATGGCCGCGGCGAGCGGATGCTCCGAAGCCGATTCAAGGGACGCCGCGGTCATGAGGAGCGGCGTCTCGAGCCCGGGCATCGCCGGGGCGAGACCGGCGACCACGGGCTTGCCCGTCGTGACGGTGCCCGTCTTGTCGAGCACCGCCGCGTCCACGCGGCCGAGGAGCTCGAGGGCGGCCGCGGTCTTGAAGAGGATGCCTCGCTTCGCGCCCTGGCCCGCGCCCACCATGATGGCCGTGGGGGTGGCGAGTCCGAGCGCGCACGGGCACGAGATCACGAGGACCGAAATCGCACAGGTGAGTGCGAACCCGAAGGATTCGCCGAGCATGAGCCACACGCCGAGCGTGAGGAGCGCGATCGCGATCACGACCGGCACGAAGACGCCCGAGACCCGGTCGGCGAGGCGCGCGACCGGCGCCTTGGTGCTCGTCGCTTCGTCCACGAGCCGGATGATCTGCGCGAGCGCGGTGTCCTCGCCCACGCGGAGCGCCTGCATCACGAGGCGCCCGGAGGCGACGAGAGTCGCCCCCGTGACGGCGTCGCCCACGGTCTTCTCGACCGGGATGCTTTCGCCCGTCATCGCGGATTCGTCCACCGACCCCGAGCCCTCCGTCACCACGCCGTCGACCGGGATGGTGGCGCCGGTCTTGAGAACCACGAAGTCGCCGGACTTGACGGCCTCGCGGGCGACGACGACTTCGCGGCCGTCCTTCAAGACCACCGCGGTTTGGGGGGCGAGCGCCACGAGACGCTCGATCGCGCCCGTGGTCTTCCCCTTCGCGCGGGCTTCGAGCCATTTGCCCACGGTGATGAGCGTGACGATCATCGCCGCGCCCTCGAAGTAGAGCCCGTGGATGAGGTGGAGCGCGTGCTCGGTCATGCCGAGGCCCGCCATCCACGAGGCCTCAAGGAGCACCCAGCAGCCGTAGATGAAGGCCGCCGAGGCGCCCACGGCGATGAGCGAATCCATGTTGGGGGCGCGCATCCAGAGCGCCTTGAAGCCGCGGATGAAGAAGACGCGGTTGAGGAACAGGGGCGGGAGCGACAGGAGGAGCTGCAGCACGCCCCGCATGAGCCCGGCCTCGTCGCGGCCGAGCCACTCGGGCATCGGGATCCCCATCATCGCGCCCATGCTCACGTACATCAGCACGACGAGCGAGCCCACCGACCAGACGAGGCGCGTGCGCACCTCGCGGGCGGCGGCCTCGGCCTCTTCGGCGCGCGACGGGCCCTTCTTCGGGCCGTCGGAGCCCTCCGAGCGCGAGGCGCCGTAGCCCGCTTCGGCGACGGCCGCCTCAATCGCCGAGGTGAGGGCCGCGGTGTCGGCGACCCGGGTCTCGACCTCCATCGTGTTCTTGAGGAGGTTCACCACGGCGCAGTCCACGCCTTCGACGGCGGCGGTGACCTTCTCGACGCGCGCCTGACAGGCCGCGCAGCTCATGCCGGTGACGTCGAAGCGCAGCCGGCAGGTGCGGCCGGCGTCGGGCGCGGCGGGAGCGGACGACGCCGAGGGCGTCGATTGAGCGGGGGCGGCGGGCGAATCCGCCGCCTGTGTGTTCTGAGTCATGTTGAAAAACCGGCGCAGGGAGTCCCCGGCCGGTGCGGAAAGAAGAATCATTCAGATCCCCCCAACTATAGAGCCTCGCTGCGGCGGGACGGCATCCGCCGTTGGGAGGCTTCGGGGGTGGGAGAGGCGCCTCGAAAGGAGCATATCGTTCGATGCATAAGAACGATTTGTTCGATCCGTTCGATTCAATCGTACGAACGACGCGGCATTTGCTAGACTCGCGCTCCGCTCTTTCGCACAGGCGGAGCGGTTCCTCCGCCGCGCCTTTTCAATCCTTTCCGCCACGCCTCACTTCCGGAGCTCTTCACCCATGACCGCCGCCCAACGCCTCCGCGGACTTCCGACACCCATGGCCGGCCTCGCGCTCGGCGTCGCGAGCCTCGGCTGGTGCCTCGAGAACGCGCTCCCGCTCCACGGTTGGGGACAGATCGCGGGAGCGGCCGTCGCGTCGCTGCTTCTGGCGCTCCTCGTGCTGCGCTTCGCGCTCCACTTCGACACGCTCAAGGCGGACCTCAAGCACCCGGTGGCCGGAAGCATCGTCCCCACCTTCGCGATGGCGCTGATGGTGATCTCGCGCGCGGCGCTCGACGCCCTGCCGCGCTTTGCCGTCGGCCTCTGGTGCGCGGCGGTCGCGGTCCACTTCGCGGCGCTTGCGGCCTTCGTCTGGTGGCGGCTGCGCGACCCCGGGATGGAGAAGATGGTGCCCTCGTGGTTCGTGCCGCCCGTGGGGTTGATCGTCGCCGACGTGTCGTTTCCCGGCGTCCCGGCGCTCCTCCCGCTCGCCGAAGCGCTCCTCTTCGTGGGGCTCGCCTCCTACGCGGTGCTCCTCCCGCTGATGCTCTACCGGCTCTTCTTCCTCCCTCCCGTCGCGCAGGCGGCGAAGCCCACGATCGCGATCATGGCGGCGCCCGCGTCGCTCTCGCTCGCGGGACTCCTCACCATTCACCCGGAGCCGAATCTCCTCCTCACCGCGCTTCTCTTCGGGATCGCGGTGCTGATGACGGCGGCCGTCTACTTCGCCTTCTGGCACCTGCTGCGGCTGCGGTTTTCGCCCGGGTACGCGGCCTTCACGTTCCCGATGGCGATCGGCGCGACGGCGCTCTACAAGCTCTCGGCCCTGGTGGGTCGCTGGCCCGAAGGGGCGGCGTACGCCGGGGAGCTCCGCCTCATGGCGCACGCCGAGCTTGCGGTCGCGGCGGCGGTGATTCTCTACGTGCTCGCGCTCTACCTGAAGCGCCTGCCGGAGTTTCTGCGCGCCTGACCGCCCGCGCCCGGTGCGCGCCCCCGGTCTCAGAGTCCGAAGGGCTCGGGGGCGGCGAGCCGCACCGGCGCACCTGTCTGCGGATCGGGAAAGACGATCTCGGCGGCGTGAAGCTTGAGGGGCGTCGCCGTCGTGTCGGCGAAGAGCCCGGCGCGGCTGTAGTAGGGGTCGCCTTCGATCGGGGCGTTGAGCCCCATCGGATGCGCCGCATGAATGCGCAGCTGATGCGTGCGGCCCGTGCGCGGGAGGAAGTCCACGAGGGTGCGCGGCCCCGAAGGGGTCGCCGCATTCCCCACGCGCCGCCAGTCGGTGACGGACGGGCGCCCCCGAAGCGCCACCATCTGCCGCAGGCGGTCCAGGGGGTGCGTCGTGATCGGGAGCTCGACGCGCCCCGAGCCGGCCGTGAGCGCACCCTCGAGGAGCGCGCGGTAGCGCTTCTCGACCCGGCCCTCACGGAAGGCCGCCATCAGGGCCTTGACGCCCTCAGGCGTGCGCCCGTAGAGCAGGATCCCGGAGGTGTCCATGTCGAGCCGGTGGACGGCGGTGAGCGTCGAGCCCGTCATTTCGGAGGCGATCGTCAGCGCATCGGGGAGCCCCCCGGTGCCCGGCACCGAGAGGAGGCCCGAGGGCTTCACGACCGCGATGAAGTCGCGGCGCTCGAGAAGAATCTCCGGCCTGAGGCGCAGGATCTCCGGGTCCTCGGCGCGCGGTTCGCTCGCAAAGGGAACGCCTTCGAGGAGGCGCTCGACGAGGGGCTTCGTCGTCGTGCGGGGCGAGAGCGCCATGCCGTCCCACTTGACGTCGTGCACCGGACCCGGCCCCCGCCACCATTCCATCGACGCGGCGGGCCGCAGGCGGCGGCCGGCGGCGTTCAGGCGCCCAAGGGCGAGGAGGTTCGCGGCGAGCGGCGAGCGGAGCGCATCGAGGAGCGCCCGGTTCCAGTGCGCGAACGTGAGGTTGAGGCCTGCGCCGCCCCCGCGTGCGATTTTCTCCGGGCGCTTCGCGCGTTCAGACCGTGCGAAGTCGAGGAGCGTGAAGACCTCCCCCATGACGGTGACGAGGGTGGCCCTCGCCGCCTGCGCCTCAAAGAGGTCGTCGGGCGTCACGCCCGCGACGGCGTCCGCGGCGGGAAGAACCTCTCCGGGCGCAATGACGGGGTCGTGATGGGGCTCCTCGGCCGAGAGCGCGAAGAGCCGCGGACCGCACGACGCGTCGAGGTCCTCGACGATCAGGAGCCCTCGGCGCCCCCGAGGCGCCTTGAACACTCCCGCCGCTTCGAGAATCCCGCGGGCGGCTGCGGCCGCGCGCACGGGGGCGCCGTGCCAGGGCGAGGGGAACCGGGCGGGGAGGTCCGCCGGCGTGAGGCCGGGGAGGGCGGTGAGGTCGGGCATGGGGAATGGGCGGAGGTGATGACGGAGGCGGACGGGCGCCGCAAGCCGGAGCATTCCGGGCAGCCGGCCCAGCCGGAAAAGGCCCTCATTCTAGAGAGTGCGGACCGGCGGCGCCCCTCCTTCTGATCTCCGTCATTGGTATGCGGCGCTCTTTACGAAACTACCACTTTCGATGATAAGGAGAACCATTATCATTCGCATCAACGAGGTTCGGCGGGACGGCGAGGAGCGCTGTTCGAGAGACCGAACTCGAAGAAATTCAAGGAGATAACTGAGATGGACGCTTTCCGCATTGAGAAGGATTCGATGGGTGAGGTCAAGGTCCCGAACGACAAGTACTGGGGCGCGCAGACCGAACGCAGCTACGAAAACTTCAAGATCGGCATTGAGAAGATGCCCGTTGAGATCGTGCGCGCCTTCGCGCTCCTCAAGGGTGCCTGCGCTCAGGCGAACCAGGCCTTCGGCAAGCTCGACGCCAAGCGCGCGGACGCGATCGAAGAGGCCTGCGACGAAGCGCTCGCCGGCAAGCTCGACGGCAACTTCCCGCTCGCCGTCTGGCAGACGGGCTCGGGCACGCAGTCGAACATGAACATGAACGAAGTGTTCGCCAACCGCGCCATCGAAATTCTCGGCGGCAACTTCCGCGACAAGGCCTCGCTCTCGAAGGACCTGCTCGTCCATCCGAACGACCACGTCAACATGTCGCAGTCCTCGAACGATACGTTCCCGTCCGCCCTCTCGATCATGTCCGTGATCGAAACGACGAACTACCTCCTGCCGCGCCTTGAAGGCCTCGAGAAGGCCCTCTACGCCAAGTCCGAGGAGTTCAAGGACCTGATCAAGTCCGGCCGCACGCACCTGCAGGACGCCACGCCCCTTACGCTCGGCCAGGAGTTCTCGGGCTACGCCTCCATGCTCACGCACAGCCGCGAAGCGATCAATGCGGCGCTCGAACCCTGCCGTGAGCTCGCGATCGGCGGCACCGCGGTCGGCACCGGCATCAATTCGCCGGAAGGCTTCGGCGCCAAGGTCGCCGAGATCCTGACGCAGAAGACGGGCGTGCGCTTCAAGGACGCGCCGAACAAGTTCCACGCCCTCACGAGCCACGACGCCGTCTGCCTCCTCGAGGGTGCGCTTGCCGGCCTCGCCGCCGACCTGATGAAGATCGCCAACGACATCCGCTGGCTCGCCTCGGGTCCGCGCTGCGGCCTCGGCGAGATCAACATTCCGGCCAACGAACCGGGCTCCTCGATCATGCCGGGCAAGGTGAATCCCACTCAGTGCGAAGCCGTGACGATGGTCGCCGTCCAAGTGATGGCCAACGCCACCGCGATCAACTTCGCCGCGAGCCAGGGCAACTTCGAGCTCAACGTCTTCAAGCCCGTGATCGCCTACAACCTGATCCAGTCGATCAAGAACCTCGCCGACGTGATGAAGTCCTTCGAGATCCACTGCGTCACCGGCATCACGGCGAACAAGGAGCGTCTGCATGAGCTCATGACGCGCTCGCTCATGCTCGTCACGGCGCTCTCGCCCCTCGTGGGCTACATGAACGCCGCGAAGATCGCCCACTACGCGCACGTCAACAACAAGACCCTCAAGGAAGCCGCCCTCGAGCTCAAGATGTGCACGGAGGCCGAGTTCGACCAGTACGTCGAGCCGACCAAGATGATTCATCCGAATCCCGTGAAGAAGTGCGGCTGCGGCTGCGGCTGCACGAAGTAACCGGAGTCGGAGCGGCGCGGGAGAGTTCTCCCTCCTGCGCCCTCTGATGAGGGTCATTCCGCACGAAGGGCGCGTGGTCTCTCGGGACCCCGCGCCCTTCGTCCGTCCGGAGGGGACTGAGCCAATGCAAGGCCTGGCCGAACAATTTGATCCAAGTCGTGAAGTCTGCTCGAACGGCCCCGAAAGGGGCGCTTTGAATCAGATCGGCGCTGCGGCGGGTGTTTTGGGCCGCCGGGCGCTTTGCTAATATCTTCGGATCCACCGGAGGGCGCGCCGTCGGAAGGGCGCCATCAATAGAAGTTTCACTTCCCCGCCGACGCAAAAAGAAGAACTGGAAGGAGGTTTGTTCAGTGGTTCCCATCACGCTTCGACAGCTACAGGTGTTTCTCGCAATCGCCAAGGCGGAGAACATCGGCGCCGCGGCCGAGAGCCTTTCCATGAGCAAGAGCGCCGTCTCGCAGGCGCTCTCCGAACTTGAAGGTCGCCTCGGCGTACAGCTCTTCGACCGCAGCCGCGGACGCATCTTCCTCACGGCCGAAGGACGGCGGATGATGCCGCAGGCCGACGAGATGGTCCACCGCGCCGACGACATTTCGGACCTCTTCCGGCAGACCCGCCGCTACTGCCAGTTCCGCGTGGGCTGCACGCGCACGATCGGCACCTTCATGATCGCCGATCTCCTGCGGAGCTTCCGCGACGAAAAGGGCTGGATGCCCGCGGCGGAGATCGCCAACACGCGGATCATCGCCGAGAAGCTTTCGCGCTTTGAGCTCGACGTCGCGCTGATCGAGGGCCCCGTCACCGACACCGACCTCGTCACGACGCCCTGGATGAGCGACGAGATGGTGGTGGTGGCGCCCAAGGACCATCCCCTGACCGGGAGGCCCGTCACCTACCATGAGCTCGAGAACGTCTCCTGGGTGCTGCGCGAAAAGGGGTCCTCGACGCGCGACTTCTTCGAGACGCAGCTGCGCCAAAGGCTCGCCCGCGTGGACGTGGCGGCGGAATTGAACAGCTTCGACGCGATCCTGCGCACCGTGCTCTTGGGGCTCGGACTCACCTACATGTCCCGCCGGGTGCTCAACGACCCCTACTACGGGCGCTTCCTCTCGCCCGTGCAGATCCCCGACCGCTTCCACCGGCAGCTCACCTTCTGCCACGAGCGCGGGAAGTACCTCTCGAGCGACATCGAGTCCTGGATCGAGCACTGCCGCAACTACGCGCGGATCATGGAGCGGCGCGCCGCCGAAACCGAAGCCGAGGTCCGGCAGTCGCCCGCGCCCCCCGTTCAGTCCGCTTCTGCTGTAGTCTATTGAGTCTCATTCTCAATCGATGCCCGAAGTGCCTCCCCGCGACGGGGAGGCTTCGGGCGGGCCGTCCGCTCTGCGTACGGGGACGCCTTGAATGCCCTCGGTGCACCGGAACGGCCTTCAGGAAGGATTGCCAACGACATGCCCACCTACACACCGATCTCCGAACACTTGAAGCCCCTCGACCCCAACGCCGCCTACGGACTCATGAACACGGGCGCGACGGCCTTCATCAGCGCCGCGCACGAGGGCGACGGCGACGTGATGACGTGCGCTTGGAACTGCGCGCTCGCGCTCAATCCGACCAAGGTGACAGCGGTGGTCTTTGCGGGCCACTACACCCGCGCCCTGATGGAGAAGAGCGGGTACTTTGCGCTTGCCCTCGGCGCCGTCGGGAACGTTGAGGCGGTGCAGAAGCTCGGATGCGTCTCGAAGAACAAGGACCCGGAGAAGCTCGAGCACTCGGGCGTCGAATTCTTCCTCGCGCCCGGCTGGGAGATGCCGCTCCCCGTCGGGTGCCCGGCCTACTTCATCTGCCGGATCGTGCCCGAAGCGAGAAACGAGAGCGAATACAACCTCTTCATCGGCGAAGTGGTGGCGGGCTGGGTGGACGATCGCGTCGCGACCGAAAAGGGCGAGTGGCGCTTTGAAGACGCTCCGCGGGAGCTGCGCACCGTGCATTCCGCCTCGGGCGGGCGCTACTACGCCGTGGGCGAGGCGATCCGCGTCGGCCGCTGACGGCTCCTCCCGCATCCGTTAACATTCCCGCGCCCGCGCGGAGCCTTCCGAGGCGCTTCACTGAAGTCCTCCGGCTCCGGCGGGCGCTTCTGCATTTGATCCTGATGAGGACCCGTCATGCCCGAACTCTTCGCCATTGAAACGCCTGAGGACTACATCCGCGCGCTCGCCGCCGTGGATCCGATTCTCTTCCGCAGCCTCGAGCACGTGCCGCTCGAGATGACCCCCGAGGACGAATGGGCCGACGAGATGGTCGTGCGCATCGAGGCCTGGGAGAACAAGACCTTCCCGCACAAACTGATGACGGGCGCCGAGGCGGTGGCGATCTGGGCGAAGCTCGAGGGCCTCACGGCCGAGGCGCTCGGCGCCGCCGCGGGCGTTCCGCAGGCGGGTGGTGAGATCCTCGCGGGTGCGCGCGAGCTGACGCCGGGCGAGATGAAGGGATTGATGACGAATCTCGGCCTCCCGTGGTCGGTCTTCATGTGGCCCGTCGGCTGGTCCGCCCGCCGGGTTGAGGCGGTGATGGAGCGCAAGGCCGAGGGGGCCGCCGGCGCCGCGCACTGACGGCCTGACGGCTTCTTCCAAAGACAAAAATCCCGGCCGGCGTGATTCCCTGCGCCGGTCGGGAGCCTGAACTCCGGGTCTTCGAAGGGGCGGCCGGGCGGCCGGTCTCCCTGAAGCCCGGAGACTCCGCCAGCGGCGCCTCACCGAGGCGTAGCGCCCGTGGGAGCCGCGGCGGAGGAGGGGAGATGAACGTGGGTCAGAAGAAGCCACGCTTCGCTTCGGAGAGGCTCACGTAGACGTTCTTCATCTGGCTGTAGTGGTCGAGGATCACCTTGTGGGTTTCGCGGCCGATGCCCGATTCCTTCCACCCGCCGAAGGGCGTGTGGGCGGGGAGCTCATTGTAGGTGTTGACCCACATGCGGCCCGTCTCCACGGCGAGCGCCACGCGGAAGGCGCGGTTGACGTCGCGCGTCCAGACGGCGCCTCCGAGGCCGTAGACGGAGTCGTTCGCCATCGCGACCACTTCGGCTTCGGTCTTGAACTTCACGACGCAGGCGACCGGCCCGAAGATCTCCTCGCGGCAGACCTTCATGGTGGTGTCGCAGTCCACGATGAGCGTCGGGCGCATGAAGGCGCCCTTCATTCCCGGCACATCGGCGCGCACGCCGCCCGTGAGGACGCGGGCCCCTTCGGCCTTCGCCTCCTCGACCCAGCCGAGGATCTTCTCGAGCTGGCGGTCGTTCACCTGCGAGCCCATCTGGGTCTCCATCGAGAGCGGGTCGCCCACCTTCACCTTCTCGAAGGCCGCGGCGAGCGCCGCGACGAACTTGTCGTAGATCCCTTCCTGAACGAAGATGCGCGAGCCCGCGCAGCACACCTGCCCTTGGTTGAAGAGGATGCCGATTTGGGCGCCCTCAATGGCCTTGTCGAACTGGCAGTCGTCGAAGACGATGTTGGCGGACTTGCCGCCCAATTCCAGCGTCGCCGGGATGATGCGCTTCGCGGCCGCGAGCCCGACGTTGCGGCCGATCTCGGTCGAGCCCGTGAAGGCGAGCTTGTCGAAGCCCGGGTGCTCGAGCATCGCCTGGCCCGAAACGGAGCCGCGCCCCGAGAGGATGTTGACGACGCCCGGGGGGAGGAATTCGTTGAGGATCTCGCCGAGGACGAGAAGCGACAAGGGCGTGGCGCTCGAGCTCTTGATCACGACGGCGTTGCCGGCGGCGATGGCCGGGGCGATCTTCCACGCGCCCATGAGGAGCGGGAAGTTCCACGGAACGATCTGGCCCACGACGCCGATGGGCTGCCTCAGGATGATCGAGAGCGTGTTCTTGTCGATCATCGTCGCCTCGCCTTCGTCGGCGCGGATGCACCCGGCGAAGTAGCGGAAGTGGTCGATCGAGAGCGGCACGTCCACGAGGGTGGTTTCGCGAATGGGCTTGCCGTTGTCCTGGGTTTCGACGAGGGCGAGCTCGCGGGCGCGCTCCTCGATGCGCTCGGCGATCTTGAGGAGGATGTTCGAGCGTTCCTCAACGGACTTCGCGGCCCAGAGGGGTTGTGCGGCGCGCGCGGCCTTCACCGCGCGGTCCACGTCGGCGGCCGAAGCGTCGGCGCACGTCGCGAGCTTCTCGCCCGTCGCCGGGTTGAAGGTGTCGAAGGTGCGGCCGCCCTCGGCGTCGGTCCATTCGCCGTTGATGAGAAGGCCGTAGCGGTCCTTGATGAATTGAGCCATTTGTCTGCTCTCCGTCAAAGTTGGGCGGTGCGGGGAGTCCGCTTCACGCCGGAGGAACTTCCGGCCCGGAGGCGGCTCCGGGGAGCACCGCGTTTCGTTGAGATCAGACTACGGGGTGGTGGGGGCGGCGCGATAGTCGCCGTTCGAAGAGGGGCTGTATCAAGGGGGTGTAGGACAGAGGGCGTAGGGGTTGACGCCGGGGTGCTCCGTTGAGGCGGCGGATCCCGGCGTGCGGAGGCTAGAGCGCGAAGGCGGGAGCGCCTTCGGGCGGAACTTCAGGAGGTCCGCCGAAAGGCGTAGAGACGGAGTCTTTAGAACGCCGAACCCGTTGATCGGCGGAAGAATTTTGTTGCGGTTTTTACCTCGAACAGCCCATTGTTGTGAAAACCACCGGTCTCGAAGCTTCCGACTACCGGCGGTAGACGGAGGCCTGATCGGAACAGCCGGGCCTGCGGCGCCCGGCCGCGCCGAGACGCCGCAGGAGAAGCGCGTCTCGACGTGCCGAAGCCGCGGCGGCGGCCGCCGCGCCGGCGTGTCCCGCATCGGCGGCGAAGCGGACGCCGTCGAACCAGTCGAGGACCTGCACGAGGGAGCGGTTCTCCAGCCACGCCCGAAGCTCCGCTTCGAGCGCAGCTTCTTCCGAAGACCCCCCGGAGGCGTCGGCGTCGAGACCTTCGCGCACGGCGTCAAGATGCAGCGTGAGGAAGGCGTGGAGTTGAAGCGCGACGAAGTCCATGAAGAGCCGCCCGAGGAGAACTTCAGGGCGCAGCGGCGCAGGGCCTTCCGCTGCGGATCGGCGCTCCTCGGAGAAGAACCGCTCCGTTCTCTCACGGACGCGCCGGGCGATGCCGGAGAAGCCTGCGGCGTCGCCGTCAGCCGCGACGACGCGCTGCGAAGGCGCGAAGTCGAACGATTGACTTGCCGTCACAAGCGCCTCGTCGGCGGGAAGGTTCTTCGCAGGTTCTGCGAACGCGACGGGCATGCCGCTCCCGATGGAATAGAGGATCACGAGCCGCGGCGGCTCGTCGTCCGCATCCGCAAAGACCGGTGCGGGCGCGGCGAAGGAGGGCGCCGCAGCGTCAAGCACCAGGAACCGGGCCTTTTGATCCTCGCGTGCGGCGCGGAGCCGGAAGAAGAGGTCCATGGCGGCCTCTGACCGTCCGAGCACTTCGAAGAGCGCTTCGCAGTCCTCTTCGGTGAGGGGCGCCGGCGAGGGGAGCGGGTGCGTGACGCCCCAGGCCTCAAGGCGGGAGAGCGAGGCGCCTTCGGACGCGATGCGGAAGCGCGCGACGGCGGCAATGCCCAACGCCGCTGCGTCCGGGAAGACTTTGCGGAGATCGGCGTCGATGCCGGAGGCTTCGCCCGCCCAGTCGAGAAGGCTCCTGAAGCGCTCCTCAACCGGCAAGGATGACGACGACGGCGAAGAAGACGCAAGCGCCTGCGTCTCCTCAACCGTCTTCCGGCGCTTCAGTCTCGTCGGAATCATCTCAGTCGAGCCCGCGGGGATTTTGCCGAGGAGTCGCGTGGAGACGGTCTTCGTACGCTTCGTTTCCGGATCGTATTCGGTGACGCGCTCATAGACGTAAACGTCGCCGTTGGGACGGGTTTCGCGGCGTTCTCCGACGTGACGCCGGCCGGTGAAGGGACGGCCCATGAAGTTCTCCTCGATGCGCCTCTTCGTCCGGCGCTTGATGTGGAATGCTGAGTTCTCGCCCGCAGCCGCATGCACCATGCGGCGTCTCCAGGCTCAGGCAGGCGGTCCGGGCCCCTCGGGTCACTCCTCGGGCTTCAGGAGGAAGAGCGTGTGCGAGACGCCGAGGTCGGGGACCTCCCGCTCGATCGTGAAGCCCGCCTCGCGGAAGATCCCGCGCAGCTCCGCGCCGTTGAAGAACCGGCTGTTGCCGTTCGCGATCACCGTGAAGTAGAGGCTCGTGGCGGCGAGCGACAGTTCTGCCGCGCGGTGGCGCTGCTCGTCGACGAGGGGCTCGAGGACGGCGAGCTTCGCGCCCGGGGCCATGGCGCGCCGCGTGCGCGTGAGGATGCTCACGGCTTCCTCGTGGCTGAAGCAGTCGAGGAACTGGCTCATCCAGAAGAGGTCGACGCCCGCGAGCGCGGAGAGTTTCGCGGGCTCCGCGTCGGTGAGCCAGTCGATCGCGGCGCCTTCGAGCCGCTCCTTGACGTCCGCGAGTTCAAGGTGCGAGGGAAGCGCGTCCACCTCCACGGGAAGGTCCACGACGACGGCGCGGGATTCGGGGAAGCGCTCGAGGAAGCGCTTCGAGAAGCGCCCGGTGTTGCCGCCCACGTCGGCGAGCTTCTTCGGGCCCGCCGCGCCCCAAATCGTCGTGATTTCGTCGAGTGCACTCTCGTAGGCGCGGTCGCTGTGCCAGTGATCGAACCCGAACCAGGCCGAGCGCGCCTCGTCGGGGAGTTCGGGCAGGTGCGGATAGATGGTCTTCCAGGCGGGGTTGAAGACCTCGAGCCCGGCCGGGCGCCCTTCGGTGAGCGACGCGCGCGTGCGGCCGAGCGCGTCGTAGCAGACCGATTCGGTGAAGAAGAAGTTCGCCCGGGTCATCTCGTCGTAGGCGAGGAGGTCGCCCACTTCCGTGAGCGTGAGGCCCGTCAGGCGCTTCTGCGCCGCCGGCGCCGTCCCGTCCGTTTCGTCCGCTTCATCGGCTTCGTCCGCGCGCGCGGTGCGCCGCAGCACGCCCGCGGGAACGAGGATGTCCGTCATCACTTCGACGGCGTAGGGCGGGAGCTTCGTTTTGGCCGCGAGCTCGCGGGGGCTCATGCCGGGCGCTCCAGAGAGGGCGTCGAGGACGCCGAGGCGGAGCGCCGCGGCGGCGGCCTCGAAGATGAAGGGGGCGAAGGCGAGGCGCTGGGCGTCCTCGAGCACGTTGAGGAAGTTCGGGCGGGAGCGGCGGAGCATGGTCTTGATGCAGGGTCGGTGAATTGGGTCAGAGGAAGGTGCGCACGTGCGAGGCGAATTCGTCGAGGAGCGCCTCGGGTGGGAGCTTCACGAAGTAGAGCACCCGTTGGGCGGGGGCGCCGAGGAGCGTGAGGGCCCCCACGGGGGTCCGGAGGAATTCGATCGGCACGTCGCCGCCCTCCGGGTCGCGGGCGACGAGTCCGCCGTCCCAGAAGACGTCGGCTTCGGGTGCACGGGCGTACTTTTCAAGAAGGAGATCCGAGTCGGGGCTTGCCGCAGGCGACTTGCGGTCTTCGCCGTTCATCTTCTGCGCGGACTCGATCGCGCCCCAGGCGGCGAGGAAGGCCTCCTCGGCGCGGGTGAGATCGACGACGTGGAGCCGCTCGATCTCCCGGGCGAAGTCGGGCCCAAGTGCGAAGTCCGAGAGCCCGGCCAGACGCGGATGGGGCTTCACCACCTCCAGGTCGAGCCCCATCGGGCGGCGCGAGAGGGAGACCGCGACCCCGCACTCGGTGTGCGCGATCGCAAAGCGCCCGATGCGGCGTCCGTCGTAGTCGGCGAGCGCAGGCCCCTCCGGAGGTTGCTCGCGCAGGAAGAAGGACCCCGCCGCCGCTTCGGACGCAAGATTCGCGAGCCGCTGCGCGAGCAGCCGCCCGCAGAGGCTCTGGTGGCGGCGCGGCGCATAGGTGAAGCGCGCGAGGCGCGCCTGCGTGGGCTCGGGCAGGTGCGCGGTGAGCGCGCGCTCGGTCGCCCGGTCGAGCTCCCGCGGGAGCGGCATCACGAGCACCACCGCGCCTTCGGGGGGCGGAGGCTCCACCGCCTCGTCCTCGATGTCGAGCTCGAGGGGGGCCATGAAGTCCGGAGCAAAGAGCCGCCGGAGGGCGTCGGTGATGCGCGCCGCATCGTCCCAGCGTTCGGGTTCGCGGAAGACGAGGGCGTCTAGAGGTGTCGGCATGGACGGTTATTCCTCAAAGCGCTTGAAGATGAGGCTCGTGTTGATGCCGCCGAAGGCGAAGTTGTTGCTCATGACGGCCTTCTGCGGGAGCGCCCGCACGGCGCCTGTGACGAAGTTGAGGGGCGCGCAGGCGGGGTCGGGGTGCTCGAGGTTGAGGATCGGCGAGACGAATCCCTCGCGCATTCCGTGGATCGCGAAGATCGCCTCGAGCGCGCCGCAGGCCCCGAGCGTGTGGCCCATGTGACCCTTGTAGGTCGTGTAGGGAACGCGGTCGCCGAAGACCATGTGCGTCGCCTCGCTCTCGGCGACGTCGCCGCGGTCGGTGGCGGTGCCATGGCCGTTGACGAGATCGATCTCCTCGGGCGTCATGCCGGCGTCCTCGAGCGCGAGGCGCATCGCCGCGGCCATCTGTCCGGCCGTCGGGCTTGTGATGTGCGCGCCGTCGGAATTCGTGCCGTAGCCCGCGACTTCGGCGTAGATCTTCGCGCCGCGGGCCCGCGCGTGCTCGAGGCTCTCGAGAATGAGCGCGCCCGAGCCCTCGCCCACGACGAGGCCGTCGCGGTCCCGGTCGAAGGGGCGCGGCGTGTGGGTCGGGTCGTCGTTCCATTTGACGGAGGTGGCGAAGAGCGTGTCGAAGATCGCCGCGTCCGTGGCGTCCAACTCCTCGCACCCGCCCGCGATCATCACCTCTTCGCGCCCCGTCGCGATCGTTTCGTAGGCCGAGCCGATGCCCTGCGAGCCCGAGGTGCACGCCGACGAGGTCGTGCAGATGCGCCCCTTGCAGCCGAAGAAGACGCCGATGTTGACGGGCGCCGTGTGCGCCATCATGCGCACGTACGTGGTGGCGGTGATGCCGCGGCAGCTGTTGGAGAGAATGAGGTGCGCGAGTTCGGCGACGGCCTTGGGCTGGCCCGCGGAGGATCCGAAGGCGACGCCCGTCGCCGGGGAGGAAACCACCGGGTCGCCGAGGAGCCCGGCGTCTTCGAGCGCCTCGCGGGCGGTCTTCACGGCCATCAGGGCGACGCGGCCCATCGAGCGCGTCTTCTTGCGCGGGAAGATCTCGGGATCCACCTCAAAGGGAGCGGCGGGCGCGGCCACCCGCGTGTTGAGGTCCTCGAGCTTCTCCCACTCGGTCATGCGGCGGATGCCGGAGCGGTTTTCATAAAGGGCGGAGCGCACTTCGGGCCAGGAGCAGCCGAGGGGCGAGATCATCGCCATGCCGGTGATGACGACGCGGCGGGGTTGCTGCGGGAGCTTCATCAGGCGATGCCTCCGGAGACGGGAATGACGGCGCGGGTGATATAGCCCGCCTCTTCGGAGAGGAGGAAGGCGACGAGCCCCGCCACCTCCTCGGGGCGCCCGAGACGGCGCATCGGAATGACGGGGAGGATGCGCTCGCGGTCCTCCGTCCCCGCCATGTCGGTGTCGATCAGGCCCGGGGCCACGACGTTCACGGTGATCCCGCGGCTCGCGAGCTCAAGCGCAAGGGCCTTCGCCGCTCCGATCAGACCCGCCTTCGCGGCCGAGTAGTTCGTCTGGCCGCGGTTGCCGACCATCCCCGAGACGGAGCTCATCACGACGATGCGGCCGCGGCGCGCGCGGGCCATCGGGAGCATCAGGGGCTTGAGGACGTTGTAGAACCCGTCGAGATCGAGCCGGAGCACCTGGTCCCAGTCCTCTTCGCACATGCCGGCCAAGGGGCCGTCGCGGGTGATGCCCGCGTTGAGCACCACGCCCCAGTAGGCGCCCTTTTCCGCGACGTCCGCCGCGACGGCCGCCATGGCCTTTTCACGGTCCGCGACGTCGAAGGGAAGCAGTGCGGCGGGGCAGTTCATCCGGGCAAGTTCATCAAGGAGCGAATCGGAGGCGGGTGAGGGCGCGCGGCAGTTGATCACGAGGGAGTAGCCCTCGCGCGCGAGGCGCAGCGCCGTCGCGCGGCCGATGCCGCGGGTGCCGCCCGTGATGAGGACGCGCTTCGGGGCGTCCCCGGGAACCTGGGATCTCTGTGTCATGGGAAATCGGGGAGGGTTGAGGACGAGGGCGGCGGCGCCGGAAGGATTTCCGCCGCCTCTCGGGAAAAAATCAGTCGAAGTAGCCTGCAGGAGGATTGTAGACGTTGAGGACGGCCGAGCCCGCGGGACGGGACTGCGCCGCCCGTCCCTGCGGGAGCACGGTCACGGTGCAGCTGAACTGCCACAGACCCTCATCGCTCTCAAAGGTCTTCTCGACCTCGCAGAGAAGCACGTCGCCCGGGGCGAAGGAGGGTTGTTCGAGCGTCATGCGGCGGGTGCCGAGAAGGAGCCCGGGCTTTGGGGATTCGCCGCGACTGAGCTCCACGGCGCCCGCGAAGACGCCGATCGTCTGCGCCATCACCTCGATGAGCGCGCTCGCCGGAAGCCTTCCGGAGGCGTCCGCGGCGATCGCGTCGGCGCGCACCGTCGTGCGGGTGGCCGCACCCCGTTCGTCGGCGCGGAGCACCTCGTCGATGAAGCGCATCGGCGGGGCCTGCAGGATGAAGTCCGCCGCAGGGGCGGGAGGGGTGAATTGGGTCACGATGCGTCTCACTTCCGGGTGTTCGGGAGGCGCGCTTCAAAGAGAAGCGCCGCGTTGCTGCCGCCGAAGGCGAAGGCCGAGGCGACGACGGCCGGGTGCCGAAGCTCGGCCGGTTGGTCCGCCCGCGTGAGCGCGCGGCGGACCATGTCGGGGAGCGCCGGATCGGGTTCGGCGCCGGGGGCCTCCTCGAAGTTCGCCGGCACCGCGGGGCAGCCTCCGGGGGTCGTGAGCATCGCCCAGGCGACGGCCGCGTTGAAGGCGCCCGCGCCCGCGAGCTGGTGGCCGACCGAGCGCTTCAGGGACGCCGCGGGCACGCCCGGGAGCACCTGAGCAAGGGCCTTGGCCTCCATCGCGTCGTTCTGCGGCGTGGCGGTGCCGTGAAGGAGCGCGAAGCCCACCGACTCGGGAGCCCGGCCGCCCAAGGCGAGCGAAACCGCCTCCGCCGCCCCGCGCCCTTCGGGTTCGGGCGCGCAGATGTGATGGGCGTCCGACGTCTCGCCCGTGCCGGCGAGCACGACGGGGGCGTCGGGAAAGCGTTCGGCGTCGGTCGTCATCAAGAGGAACCCGCCGCCTTCGCCGAGGTGCAGCCCCGAGCGGTCGGCGCGGAAGGGCTTGGCGCGCTCCGCGCTGCGGGCGCCCAAGGCGGAGAAGCCCGCTTCCGTCAGGGGCGAGAGAACGTCGAGCCCCCCGGCCACCACGGCCTTCACGAATCCCGTGCGCAGGAGGCGCGCGCCTTCGGCGATGGCCTTCGCGCCCGCGGTGCAGGCGGTTGAGACCGTGATCACGGGGCCGCAGATCCCGAGGATGCGGGCGGCTGCGGGCGCCGTGCGGCCGATCTCAAGAAGCCGCCACTTCTCTTCGGGAGCCGCCTCGGGGCGCGTGCGCAGCCCTTCGACCACTTCGGGCGTTCCGGCGGCGGTGCCGCCGAAGACGAAGCCGATCTCCGCGGGCCCGACGCCTGCGTCCAAAGCCCGGCGCACGAGGGGGCGGATCATGTGGAGCGTGAAGAGCAGCGTGCGGGTGCGCTCCTTCTCGGGAACGCCGAGGTCGTCGGCCGTGCGGCGCGCGGCCTCGAGAAAGGATTCGGGCACGCGCCCGAGGGCGGCTTCGTCGGGGAAGCTCCCGGGACGGGCGAGGCGCAGAAGCGTCTCGGTCGCATCGTTGCCCAAGGGCGAGAGGAGCCGTGCGGCGGGAATGAGGACCGCCGCGGGCGGGGGATTCTTCGGAGAGGAGGTCATCGAAGGCTGAAGGGCTCGTGTGGCGCGGAGTTTCAAGCCGCACCGGCAGTGGAGATGAGGTTAATTTTAGGCGGCGCCGCACTATTCTTCCCGAATTCGCCGCCTCCTTTTTCCAATAAGCTCTCTGAAAGGAATCCTCATGTCCCGCATCAACGTTCCCGCGCTTCAGGAACTCCTCGGACCCGCAGGCTTGGCGCTGCGCCTCGTTGAGACGCCGTTTTTGAGCTCCGGCGCCGGCCGGTGGCTGATCGCCGCGGACGAGACCGGGATCGTGCGCTGCGCGTCGCTTCTTGACGCCGAGGCCGAGGAAGCGAAAGGGCTCGTTGCCTCCCGCCGCGGCGGGAAGGCCGCCGAAGCGATGGCCGACCGCGCGCTCGAGGCCTACCGCGCCTGGTTCAGAGGCGCTGCGAACCTCACCGAGAACGAAATCCCGTTCTCTGAGCGCCTTCAGGGGCCCGAATACGTGAAGCGTTGCTGGCGTGCGGCCCGCGGGGTGCCCCCGGGCGCGTGCATCTCCTACGGCGAAGTCGCACGCCGCGCGGGGATGCCCGGAGCGGCGCGCGTCGCGGGCTCGGCGATGCGGCGCAACCCCGTCCTCATCCTGACGCCGTGTCACCGCGTCGTGCCTTCGCGCGCCCTCCAAACTCGGTCCATCCAGGACTGCGGCGGGTTCGCGGGCGAAAAGGACGGCCTCAAGGCGGCGCTCAAGCGCGCGCTCCTTCTCTGGGAGGCCGAGAGGTTTCCCGGTCCCGACGCCCTTCGCATTGCGGATTGAGGCGCCGCACACGGTTGGACGCGCCTCTGCCCGGGCGGAAGGTTATTCGAGCAGCCCGGCGAGTCGTCCGAGCACCCGGGCGAGGAGCCCCGACTCCGCGGCTGAGAGGAAGGCGCCGTCTCTCACGTGCTCGGTGCGCACGATCCGGTGGAGGAGCGCGAGGAGCCCCTCCTTCGTGAGGGCGTCCACCTGCGCGGCGTCCGGGCGCTCGGGGAAGTCGGCGGGGAGCGCGGCTTCAAGCGTCCCCCGGGAGGCGCGCCGGCAGAGCGCCTCGACGTCGCTCCAGAAGTTCACGGCTTCGCGCGCATAGGCGACGAAGTAGACCCGGTTGTCCGAAGCGGACGTCCACCGGCCGACGGTGTTCGCGGCGAGAAACGCCCGGAAGCCGAGGATGCGCGCCGTCTCGGGGGCGTCGAAGAGCGCGTCCCGCGCGAGCCTTTCGGCCTCGGCCGCGCGGCTCGCGGCCCGGGCGGCGAGCCACCCGGCGCGGGACCCTTCGCCCGCCGGGTACTTCGCCTCGAGGGTCTGCAGCTTCGCCGTGAGGACTTCGGAGAGGTCGAGCCCGAGGGCGTCGGCCATGAGCACGCAGTAGGAGAGGACGTCGGCGAGCTCGGCCGCGGCCGCCTCGCGCCGTACGGGCCCGAGGTCGTCCTCGCGCGCCCACTGGAAGCATTCGAGGAGCTCTCCGGCCTCAACGGCGATGGAGACCGCGAGGTCCTTCGGGTTGTGCCGCCGCCCCCAGCCGCGGGCGTCGCGGAAGGCGAGCACCGCGCGGGCGGCTCCCGGGGAGAGGCCTCGGGCGGCGGGAGAGGCGTCGGTGGCGCCGGTGGCGGCGGGGGCGTTCGAGGGGGAGGCGGCGAGGCGGGGAGCGGCGGACATGGATGACGGTGGGTGGTGGAAAAATGCGAGCGGCTTCGGGAGGCGGCGTGCGGACGGAACGACCGGCATCCTCGGCGCCCGCCCGATGCCCTAAGATTCAGAGCTTCAGCACGGCGCTCGGAAAGCGAGAACCGCTCCACCGGCATTGTGCACATTCCGGAGCGTCTTATGGCGAAAGCAGACTCAACGCGCGGCGCGAACGCCTCCCGCGCGCCGCAAGGCACCCGCAGCACCCGGGCTTCGGGCTCGGGAAACCGGCCGGGCGGCGACGAGCGCGCCGCGGCGCTCCTCAAGCTCTTCAACATACTTTGGAGAAATCCGCGCATGCGCAGATACGCTCTTCCGGTGGTCGCCCTTGCGGGCGCCTTCTTCTGGATCACCGCCTCCGCGGGCGGCAACGAAACGATCGAGTCCTTCAGTCAGGCGAAGAAACTCCTCGAGGACAAGGTCTACGCCGACCATCGCGTCACCTTCTATTGCCGCGCGAACTACAACGCGAAGAAGGAGATCACGCTCCCCGCAGGCTTCACCACGCCGAAGCACGAAAAGCGCGCGCACCGCATCGAGTGGGAGCACGTGGTCCCGGCGGAGAACTTCGGGCGCTTCTTCTCCGAGTGGCGCGACGGGTCGGCCAAGTGCATCGACGACAAGGGCCGCGGCTTTAAGGGCCGCAAGTGCGCCGAAAAGGCGAACCACGAGTACCGCCTGATGCAGAGCGACCTCTACAACCTCTATCCGGCGATTGGGGCGGTGAACGCGCTGCGCTCCAACTACAACTATGCGATGCTCCAGGGCGTCCCCGTCACGTTCGGGTCCTGCCCGATGAAGATCGCCGACGGCAAGGCCGAGCCGCCCGAATACACCCGGGGCGCGATTGCCCGCACGACGCTCTACATGGCCGAGAGCTACCCGAAGTTCCGCATCTCCAACCAGCAGCGGCAGCTGATGGGCGCCTGGAGCCGGATGTATCCGCCCGACGCCTGGGAGTGCGAGCGTGCGCGGCGCATCGCCGCGATTCAGGGCAATGAGAACAAGATCGTGGTCGAAGCCTGCCGCGCCGCGAACCTCTGGAAGTAGTCCCGGGCAACGAACGCTAACGAAAATGCGTCTTTTGAAGTACCCGCCGCGCCTGTATCCGCTCCCGCAGGCCGCGCGGGTCGCGTAGCATTCCGTAGATAAGTTCTTCAACCACAACGGCTCCCCGGCCGGGTCTCCCACATGAAGCGGATCTATGGCTTCTTCCTCGCACACTCGCGACTCGTAGTCGGCGCGGCGCTCGCCGTCGTCGCCGCGGAGGCGGGCTTCATCTGCTGGCAGCATTCGCTGCAGCAGGAGATCCTCTCGCGGATCACGAGTCCGGCGGGGCTCGCCGAATTCGTCGTGGTCTCCGCGACTCCGGGCGAGTCGAGCTTCTTCGAGCGCCGGGACCGCCTGCACGTCGTCGTCGCCTCCTCGATCTACTCGAGCGACCCGGCCGCGGCCCCCTTGTCGCTTGACTTCGACGTCGTCGCGAACTTCGGGCCCTTCGGACTCACGGGCGACGTCTACCCTCTCAACAACACCGTCGACACCGCGAAGCTCCTCAAGAACCTCGTGGGCACGCACCCAAGGCTCTCGATCCGCTTCCGCTGGGCACTCTTCGCGAAGGAGCTCCAGGCGACGGCGACTGCGGCGCCCTTCGACATGCAGTTGGACGCCGACCTCCCCGGCATCGGCCCCACCTCCTGGCGCGGCGCGGCGAAGCGCCCCGTGGTGCTGCGCGCTGCCATGCCGCGGGTGGGCGAGATGAAGACCCGCATTGAGGCGCCCGACTTCATGCTCACCTTCACCGACCCGGCCGCGAACATCATGCGGCTCACGCTCGATGAGGCGGAGCTCACGACCCGGGCGCGCGTGCGCGGCGTCAAGGAGGACGAGGACCCGGACCGCTTCGGCACGGGTCCGGACTGGTTCCTAGAAACGGCGCGCCTCAACGCCAAACGCGCCCGCGTCGAGGCGGGCGACTGGCGCG
This sequence comes from uncultured Sutterella sp., assembly GCA_905198475.1. Taxonomy (GTDB): domain Bacteria; phylum Pseudomonadota; class Gammaproteobacteria; order Burkholderiales; family Burkholderiaceae_F; genus Sutterella. The sequence continues at coordinate 52,192 of CAJKCQ010000002.1, forward strand.
GGACGCTCACGCTCGATCTGCACAATCCCGTCTCCGAAATGCGCCAGACCCCGGCCGTGCGCGCCTCGAGGCTCGAGGGCGCCTACGAGGCGCACGCCGAGCGCCTTACCGCCGCCGTGAAGGCGGTGCACTCCCAATACGACCGTCTCGTCGAGGGGCGGGACTTCGCGCTCAAGCTCCGTGCGAGCAACGTCCCGACGGAGCTCTTCACCTCGGGACTTGACGACACTGAGCTCACGGACCTCATCAAGGGCGCGGGCGCGATGCACTTTGCTTTGGACGACCTCTCCTTCAACGCGGCCGGTGGCGGACGGACGTCCTTCGCGGCCGAGCTCGACGTCGGGGGCGCCGAGCGCCGGGAGGGCGACAAGCCTACGGTCTCCTGGCGTCTCGCCGCCGAAATGCCTCAGAGGGTCGTGGACCTCGTCGACGTGATGATCCACGGCGCCCGCGCGGACCTGCGGAGCCTGTCGCTTGCCGACCTCATGGAGCGCCGGGCGCAGAAGCCGGGCGAAGCCCCCGTCTACACGGTGCGCATGGCGGGCGACAACAACGACCTCTTCATCCTGCGGCCCGCGAAGACCGGGGCCGCCGCCGCTCGTGAAGGTGCGGACGGTGTCTCCGCGGCGGACGAAGGCTCACCGCAGGCCGCGGCCGAGCCCACTGAAGCGGCGCACGAAGCCACCAACGCGCCCGCTGCGGGCGCCACCCCCTGAACTGCGTATATTCGCTTAGGGGTGAATAATTAGAAGTTCTCCCTACTCACTCAGGGAGTATCTTGGAGAAACAATGAGTTGCGTAGGGCGCTTCCTTCGAGGCGTCCGTTCAGGGGGATAGGCCGAAGGAAGGGGACGATGATACAATCGGGTTCAAGAGAAAATAAGCATAACCCCGTAATCCTTTCATACTCCATCCACGCAGCTTTGGGCGCGGATGTCCCGGAGATCCGCCATGCCCGCCCCCGAACCGAAGACTCTGGTCCCGGCCGTCCTGAAGACGCCGCAGCGGGGCCGCCGCCGCACCTTCCCGCCCGGGGCGGAGTCGTCGGGAGCGGCGTCTCTCGCCGCGGCCATCGCGCCCGCTTCGTCCGCCGCATCCGCCGCGCCGGCGCCGGTCCCGCAGACGGGCGCCGCCGATCCTCAGCCCGTGCGCCGCGGGCTTCTGCCCGGCTGGGTGGATCCCGTGAAGCCCGAGGAGCTCACCGAACTGCGCCGCGAGGTGCACCGCACGCCTGAACCGGGCTGGAGTGAATTCATCGCCACGGCGCGCCTCGCGCGGGCCTTCGCCGCGGCGGGCTTCAAGCTCACCTACGGACCGGATTTCATTTCGCCGCAGTTCGTGCGCGGCCGCGACGCCGATGAAGTCGAGCGCGGCCGGCTCTTTGCGATTCAGAACGGCGTCTCCGTCGAGGAGATCCGCCGCATGGGTGACTCCCCCGGCCTCATCGCCGAATGGGACACGGGGCGTCCGGGCCGCACGATCGCGGTGAGGATCGAACTCGACGCCCTCGCGGTCGAGGAGCCCGAGAGCATCTCGCACCTTCCCTACCGCGAAGGCTTCTCTTCGGTGCACCGCGGCGTGATGCACGCCTGCGGGCACGACGGCCACCAGGCCGCCGCGATCGGACTCGCGCGCTTCATCGCCGCGAACGCCGATCGGCTCGCGGGCCGCATCAAGGTGATCTGCCAGCCGGCGGAGGAGGGCTCCCGCGGGGCGTACCCGATTCTGCAGTCCGGTGTTCTGAAGGATGTGGACACGCTCTTCTGCGCCCACATCGCGCCCGAACTCGAGTTCGGCACGGTGGTTGCGGCTCCGACGAAGCTCCTCTCGACGACCAAGATCGACTTCGAGTTCACGGGGCGCGCGTCCCATGCGGGCGCGCACCCGCAGTCGGGCCGGAACGCGCTCCTTGCGGCCGCGAACGCCGCGATCAACATCATGGCGCTCCCGCGTCATGAGGACGGCATGACCCGCGTCAACGTGGGCCAGCTCCATGCAGGCGAAGGCCGCAACATCGTGCCCTCCCACGCCTGGATGGAGGTCGAGGTGCGCGGCGAGAACGCCGCGGTGAACCGAGACCTCGCCGCCGAGGCGCTTCTGCGCGCCCAGGGCGCGGCGATGGGGTTCGGGGTCGAGTGCCGGCAGCGGATCGTGGGCGAGGCGATCGACTTCGTGCCCGACGCCGCGTTGACGCAGCTGATCACCGTCTGCGCGCGCCGCGCGCGGCTCTGCGAGAAGGTGATTCCGACGTGGCCGGTGAATTCCTCCGACGACGGCACGCTTCTCATGCGCCGCGTGCAGGAGCAGGGCGGCAAGGCCGGGTACTTCCTCGTGGGCGGCGCCTTCGCGGGGAACGCCGTGCAGCCCGCGGTGGACTTCGACGAGCGCGCGCTCGTGACGCTCTACGACACCTGGACCAACCTCGTCGTGGCGCTCCTCGGCAACTGGAGCTGACGGGGCGGCGGCAGGCCTGAACTTGGGTCCTGCATGCCGCGCTTGCACAAACGACAAACGCCCGCTTCGGACATTCCAAAGCGGGCGTCGTCATATTGGGCGTCGGATCAGTCCGGCCTCAGGTTCTCAGAAGGCCGGGATCACGATGCCCTTGTACTTCTCGAGGATCCACTTGGCGATCTCGGGCTGCTGATACGCCTCGACGAAGGGCTTCACCCACGGATCGTTCGCGTTCTTCTCGTTCGTGACGATGTTGCAGACGTAGGGGCCGTCCTTGTCCTCGACGAGGAGGCCGTCGCGAAGAGGGTTGAGGCGTAGTTGCCGTTCACGGCCGAGATCGTGAGGTCGTCCAAGGAGTGTGGGAGCTGCGCGGCCTCGAGTTCGACGATCTTGAACTTCTTCGGGTTCTCGACGATGTCGAGGACCGTGGCCTTGACTCCGGCGCCTTCACGGAGCTTGATCACGCCGCCCTTCTCGAGCAGAAGGAGCGCGCGGGCGCCCATCGCCGGGTCGTTCGGTATGCCGATCGTGCTCCCCGCGGAGGCTTCGGCGAAGCTCTTCACCTTGCGGGAGTAGAAGGCCATCGGGAGCGTGAAGGCCTTGCCGACGACTTTGAGGTGGTAGCCGCGGTCCTGGTTCTGCGCGGTGAGGTAGGGAACCGTCTGGAAGATGTTGGCGTCGAGGTCGCCCGCGTCGAGGGCGGCGTTCGGCTGCACGTAGTCCTGGAACTCGTAGATCTTGACGTTCAGGCCGCGCTTCTTCGCGAGCGGCACGACCTGCTCGAGAATCTCGGCGGCCGGACCCGCGGTGACGCCGATGCGGACCGTCTGTTCGGCGGCGTGGGCGAAGGGAGCGAGCGAGAGCGCGGCCGCGGCGGCGGCGCCCTGAAGGAAGGTGCGGCGAAGCATCTGGAATCTCCTCAAATTCAAGCGTGTGTAGTGTTCTTTTCGAGCTCTCGGTGCGGGCGGTCGGGTTGGAGAAAGGGCGCCGTCCGCGGCGGGCTTGAGGAGGAGTGTATGTCGGGCGTTGTTCTGAAAGTGAGCAGCGCCTGCAGGCCGCTTGACCCGCATTCAGGTATTACCCAAACAGCCACGATGTCACTCGGACATGGAGGCTGGCAGTGTTTTTGTTGAGCTCATGCGCAAGCGGTTTCAGGCAACTTTACTTCTGGGTAGATAATATTTGGCAGTTCCCTGTAGTCAATCCATACGCACAAACCGTTCCGATGAGATGACCAAAACAGAAAAGAGTCATAGGATGACAACATGAAAAAGATACTCGAAATTCTACTATCGCTCTTTATGCTGCTTTCCTGCGGGCTTCTTTCCGCCTGCTCTGCCCCAAAAACGCAGCCGGATACACCGGATACTGAAACCGTGTGGAAAACGGTCAGCGAGGCATACATCTATGCGTTCCCGCTGGTGCTGACCGACGCAACCAAAACATTATCGACCAATACGGATGGGACCATGACTGGCCGTGCGCCCATCAATCAGTTCAACCATGCAAAAAAGCTGGCGGACGCCTCTTTCCGCACCGTCGTGACGCCGAACGTCGATACCGTCTATTCGCAGGCATGGCTTGACATCAGCACAGAGCCAATGGTCTACGTCCTGCCGGAAACGGATCGCTTCTGCAATGTGCAGCTTCTGGATGCGTGGACGAACACCGCCGCCGTGCTGGACAAGGCGGGTGCTTATGCCATCGCGCTTCCCGGCTGGAAGGGCGAGCTGCCCGACGGTGTGACGCGCGTGGACGTGCCCACCGCAACGATGTGGTCGATCACCCGCACGGTGCTGTCCGGGAAAGAGGATCTGCCCAATGTCTATGCCATTCAGGAGCAGATGCGGCTCCTGCCGCTTTCGGCTTATGTACAGGGAGGCGAGTATGCCGCACCGCAGGGAGCTTATAAAGAGGAAAATGACTTTGTTCCCGTGAACAAGGTGCTTTCCATGACGCCAGCAGAGTTTTTCAATACGGCGAACGCTCTGATGCAGGTCAACCCGCCCGCTGATGCGGATGAGGAACTGCTGAAGAAACTCTCCGCCATTAACGTGGGCGCGGGTAAAACCTTCGACGCCGCTCTCCTGGGCGAAGGAACTGCCGAGCGCTGGACGCAGATGCTTCAGGGGCTTCGCGCCACGCTTGCCTCCGACGGCGCGAAGTATGCGCAAAAACTCGGGCAGTGGATCTATTACGGCAGGCCCATCGGCGACTTCGGCACGGAGTATACCTACCGCGCGATGGTAGCGCTGGTGGGGCTTGGCGCCAACACCGTGGACGTGGCGATCTATCCCAAGACAGCGGTGGATGAGACCGGCGCAGCGCTGACCGGAGAGAAGAAGTATACGCTCCACTTTGAAACCCTTCCTCCCACGCTGGAGGGCGGCTTCTGGTCCGTGACCGCCTACGGAGAGGATGATTTCCTCATTGACAATTCCATCGACCGCTACTGCATCAACGACCGCTCCGACTTCAAGCTGAATGCGGACGGCACATTGGATATTATCCTGTCCAAGGATGCACCGGAAGACACCTCTAACTGGCTGCCTGTTTCCGACGGGGAATTTCATCTGTTCATGCGGATCTATGTACCGGATATGACAGCACTGAATAGCTGGCAGCCACCTGCAATTAGTTGTTTCAGCAAATAGGATCGCAAATAGTTTCAAATAAAGGCTATACACGAGTACAGTCTGTATAAAAACCTTTATTCCATATCCTTTAGACATCCTCTCGAAAAGCGGGCGGCCGAGGCGGGATGCGTTACGCCCGAGGAGGCGGAGGGCTGGCCGCAGATCATCGTCAACGCTCAGCCCGACCGCCGCCGGCCGCCCAACGGTCCGGCCGAAGAATGGTTTCATCCAAAGCACGGACCCGCCCCGGTGATGACGCTTCCATTCTTCGCCGCTGCACCCGCGTTCCTCGAAAAGTCGAATGCGGTCTGCCTCCTGCCGCGGGCGCTCGCGGAGCTCACGCTCGGGCGCTTTGCGCTTCTGCCCGTGCCCGCGTGGGCGCCCCAAGTCTCCATGCGCCTCGCCTGGTGCGGCGAACGCGACTCCGATCCCGGCGGGCAGTGACTGCGCGGGCTCCTCAGGTATCTACTATCCGAGGAGGTTCGGCGGCAGGGAGAGGGCGGCTGAGGATGCGTCCCTCAGGGAGCGGCGACCCCCGCGTTTCTCCTAATGGGGTTCATCCGTAGCGCATCCTTGTCTGCGGGCGAGGATTCAGGCGCAATCAAGAGGTCGTACGTTTTCGTCGTCCGTCCGCCCGCCTCCCGATAAGGTTCGCGCAATGTTGGCCGCGTATAAGTTTCGACATCACCGAAGGCCTCCGCACTCGTGCGCCCGGGGCTCTCCTCGATGCTCGGTCGAGGGGAGAACGGACGCGACGGACCCGGGCGGGGGATCTCGAGATGCATCACACGAAAAGGATCAGACAAATGATGAAGACTACGATCGCCGCCGCGCTCGCCCTTGCCATCGCCTCCGGCGCCGCCATGGCCGAATTCAAGGACTTCACGGTCAACGGCGAGCTCGTCACCAAGGCCCAACAGGAGGCGCTCGCCGCCGAAGCCATCTCGAGCAATCCCAACCCGCACGAGATGATCGCGAATCCGCAGATCGAGGAGCAGGTCCGCCAGATGATGATCGAGCAGGTCGTCATGGGCGAATACGCCCGCAAGAACGGCATCGACAAGCTCCCCGAAGTGCAGTCCGACATCAAGCGCGCGACCAACATGGTTCTTGAGAACCACGCCGTGCGCGAGTTCCTCAAGAAGAACCCGGTCACCGAGAAGGAGATCGAGGCGCAGTACAAGTCCGAGGCCGACCGCTGGGGTCCCGAGGAATACCGCGTCCGCCACATCCTCGTGAAGACGCCTGAAGAGGCCAAGGCCCTGATCGAGCAGGTTCAGAAGGGCGCTTCGTTCGCGAAGCTCGCCGCCGAGAAGTCGCTCGACGATCAGAGCAAGGACGTCGGCGGCATCCTCGACTGGCAGTCCCCGTCCGTCTACACGGGCGAGCTCTCCCAGGCGATCCGCGGCCTCAAGAAGGGCGAAATGGCCAAGACCCCCGTGCAGTCGCCCGCCGGCTATCACGTGATCAAGGTCGAGGACATCCGCAAGTCCGAGCTCTTCCCGAAGTTTGAGGACCGCAAGGAAGAGATCCGCCATCTGCTCATGCAGCGCAAGGTCCAGTCCTTCATCCACGACCAGATCCTGCGCGCTGAGATCGCCGAGGTTCCGGCCAAGAAGTAACCGCACGGAACTCCAGGTCCTGCAGGGCGCCCTCGGCGCCGCGTCTCCCCGTCGCTCCCGTCAGAAGGGGAGCCGGCAGCCGGAGGGCGGTTCGAGCGGCGCCTTTTTTGCGCTCCACCCCTCACAGAAAAAACTCAACCCAAGAAGCGCCTCCGGCGGCTCCACGCCGGCCCGAAGAAGCGCTCACCCTCCGGAGGAGACCCCACCGTGACAGCAGAGATCGGGCACTTCGCCCTTGTCCTGGCGCTCGTCGTGAGCGCGTTGGGCGGCGTCCTGTCGCTCGCCGGCGCGCAGCTCGACCTGCGCAGCTGGATGCGCACGGGCGCGGCCGCGGCCGCCTCGCTCGCCCTCACCGGCACGATCGCGATCGGCGCGCTCGCCTGGGCCTTCGCGACGAGCGACTTTTCGCTTCTGAACGTCGCGCGCCACTCCAACGACGCGCTCCCTTGGTACTACAAGCTCGCGGCCGTCTGGGGCTCCCACGAGGGCTCGATCCTCTTCTGGGTCTCGACCCTCGTCTGGTGGACGGCGGCGGTGGCGTTCTCCGCGCGCCGGCTCCCTGAAAAGGTCCTGGCGCGCATCCTCGGCACGCTCTTTCTGATCGCCTTCGGCCTCTACCTCTTCATCCTCACCACCTCGAACCCGTTCCTGCGGCTCTTCCCGCCCGCCGCGCAGGGCGCGGACTTGAATCCCCTCCTTCAGGACCCGGGGATGATTCTTCATCCGCCGCTCCTCTACCTCGGGTACGTGGGCTTCGCGGTTCCCTTCGCCTTCGCGGTGGCGGCGCTCCTCGGCGGTCGGCTCGACGTCGCCTGGGCGCGCTGGATGCGGCCCTGGACCACGGCCTCGTGGGTGCTCCTTACGCTCGGCATCAGCCTCGGCTCCTACTGGAGCTACTACGAATTGGGCTGGGGCGGCTGGTGGGCCTGGGACCCGGTTGAGAATTCGTCCTTCATGCCGTGGCTGACGGGCACGGCGCTCATGCATTCGCTCGCCGTGACGGAAAAGCGGGGCGTCTTCAAGATCTGGACGGTCTTCCTCGCGATCCTCACCTTCGCACTCTCGCTCCTCGGGACCTTCCTCGTGCGCTCGGGCGTGCTCACGTCGGTGCACGCCTTTGCGTCGGACCCGACGCGCGGCATGTTCATCCTCGTCTTCCTCTGCATCGTGATCGGGGTGTCGTTCCTCCTCTTCGCGTGGCGGGGCGGCCGCGTGGGGTCCGCCGCAGACTTCTCGTGGTGCTCGCGCGAAGCGTTCCTCATGGGGAACAACCTGCTCCTCGTGGTGGGGGCCGGCATCGTGCTCCTCGGGACCCTCTATCCGCTCTTCCTCGACGCCGTCGGGGGCGGGCGCATCACCGTGGGGGCGCCGTACTTCGAAGCGGTCTTCGGCTCCGAAATGCTGCCCCTGGCATTCATTCTCCCGGCGGGCGCGGTCTGTGCCTGGCGCAGCGACACCTGGGCGAGGCTCGGGCGCCTGCTTCTTCCCGCCTTCACGGCCTCCGTCGTGATTGGAATCGCAGCTCCGCTCCTGATGGGGCGCTGGGACCTTCCGATGGCGGCGGCCGCCTTCCTCGCGGTCTGGATCATCCTCGGGGCCGCCACGGACTTCGTGCGCCGCGCGCGCACGACTCGGGCGCAGGGCCGCGGGATCTTCAGCCAGGGCGCGCCCTGGTGGGGCATGCACTTCGCGCACGTCGGCCTCGCGCTCCTCATCTTCGGCGCGGTCGCGGTCTCGCAGTACCAGGTCGAGCGCAACGTGACGATGAACCCCAAGGACGTCGTGACGGTGCGCGACGTCACCTTCCGCTACAACGGCTGGGTCGAGTACCGCGGTCCCAACTACACCGCGGCGAAGGGCTCGATCTCGATTCTCAACGCTTCTACGGGCGCGGAGATCGCGCTTCTCGAGCCCGAAAAGCGCAACTACGACTCGGTCGAGAGCATGTCGATGACCGAGGCGGCGATCCTGCACCGCGCGCACGAAGACGTCTACGTGTCGCTCGCCACCCCGACGCCCGAGGGCGACGGCTGGGTGGTGCGCGCCTACGTGAAGCCCTTCGTGATCTACATCTGGATCGGCACGCTCTTTATGGCCGCGGGCGGCGTGCTCGCGATGTTCGACCGCCGCCGGCGGCGCCTTTCCCAGCGTGAGGAGGCTCTCTGATGACGACCTCGATCAAGCACTTGGCGGCCCTCTGCTGCGCCGCGGGCCTTGCGGTCTCCCTCTGTGCGCTCCCCGCCGCGCCCGCTGCGGCGGCCGAAGAGGGCGCGGCGCCCGTGAAGATGGGAAGCGTCGCCGCGAGCGAAAAGTCGAAGGCCGCGCAGGCCTTCATGGAGGGGGCGGCGACGCTCTCGCGCCCCGCGCCCGCCGGCATGGGGGACCTTGCGGGACTGAAGTCCACGGAGGCGGCCCCGGCCGAATTCGACCCCAAGGCCAATCCGCGGGTTTATGAAATCAGCCGGCAGCTGCGCTGCCTCGTCTGCGCGAACGAAACCATCGCGGAGTCGAACGCGCAGCTCGCCGTGGATCTGCGCCGCGAGGTGGCCGAGCAGGTGAAGTCCGGAAAGTCGGACGACGCCATCATCGAATTCATGGTGGACCGCTACGGCGACTACGTGCTCTTCAAGCCGCCCTTCAAGGCGAAGACGTGGCTCCTGTGGCTCGGCCCCGCGGTGTTTCTCCTCCTCGCCCTCTGGGCGATGACGCGCGTCGTGAGAAGCCGCCGGGCGGCCGCGCAAGTGCGTCGCCGCAACGCCGGTCCCGAGGCGCTCGAGCGGGCCAAGCGGGTACTGCGCGGCGAGCTCGTCTTCGATCGCGGCAAATTCAAGCCCAACCCCAACCGGAAGAACAAAGCGTAATTAGGAGTTGATCATGAAGTATGAAGTGATCTTCTGCGTCTTCTCGATCCTCCTGATGGCCGCCGTGATCGGGCTTTTCGCCTGGCGGCTCTTCTCTGGGAGGAGCGACCCCGCGCGCGAATGGCGCCGCACGGCGGAGAACATCGAGGCGCTGCGCGACGAGTACGACCGCATCCGCGCCGCGCGCGACGCGGGCAGGCTGTCGGAAAAGGAGTTCGCCGAGCGCGAGGAGGAGCTCGCGCTCCGCGTGATCGACGAAACCGCGCCGGAGACGGACGAGAAGCACGAGATGGTCGAGCGCTTCCCCGCCGTGACGGCCGCGGCGGTCGCCGTGATCATTCCGGCGGTCGCGATCGGCGGCTACCTCTGGTACGGCGACTTTTCGGCGCTCGACGAGCGCGCCATCGAACAGATCCGCACGACCCGGGAGGCCGCGCGGTCCGAAAAGAACATGTCCGAGACCGTCAAGTCGCTCGAAGCCGCGGTGGTGCGCGACAAGGACGACCTCGAGGCGTGGGAGCTCCTCGCCGACCAGTACAACGCCACGGGGAACCTCTCGCAGGCGCAGATCGCCTACGAGAACGTCGTGCGCCTCAATCCCAAGAACGTCAACGCGATGGTCGAGCTCGCCGACATCACGATCGGCCTCGACCCCTCGAAGCTCCGTGAAGCCGAAGCCCTCGCCGAAAAGGCGCTCGCGCTCGACCCCTGGAACCAGAAGGCTCTGATGATCGGCGCCGCGGGCGCCTTCGACCGCGGGGACTACGCATTGGCGGCGGTCTACTTCGCCCGCCTGCGCGGCCAGTTCCCCGAAGGGAGCGAAGGCTGGCGGGCGATCAACGGACAGCTCGACATGACGCTCCACGCCGGCGGCCTCAAGGATGTGCCGCTCGATCCCGTCGGGAGGAAGCCCGAAACCGATATGGCGAAGATGATGAAGATGGGCGGCGGAATGTCCGCCGCGCCCGAGCGCGGAGCGGACGGGACGGACGGCGTGGGGCTGAACCCGCTCGGCCGCTGAAGGGTCGGTCCGTCATCCCGGCATTCCGGCGCTCCCGCTGTTGGGGCGGCCGGAAGCCCCAGGCTTCGGATCAAAAGCCCTCGGAGAGACAGAGACCTCTCCGGCGGCTTTCGTCTCTAATCGGCTTTTGCCGAGGATTCCTCAAGCGCCCGGATGCGCATCGGGGCGGCGCTGCGGGCCACTTCCCGCAGGCGTCCCGCCGGGGCGTTCGGGGAGCGGCGGCAGGGGGCGCCGGAGACCCGTTCGAAATGTCGGCAAAATCAACCAATTCAACCGCAAAGCGTTCTTTTGTCGACAATATTTCAACACGATGGGGCGGGTTGACTCGGTCGAGCCGTCATAGGGTGTTTTACCTATAAGGCGCTTTATGACACGAAAGAAGGCGCCGATAGACTTAAGCCCCAAGTTTCAATGGGGCGCTTCTGCGCGCCGCAGTCTGCTCTCCCCCAAAGGGGGATCCGGTTCCCAAACGAGCGGACGGCGGGCGGCCGCCCCGACAGACCTCCAGCTTGATCCCAACAGAGGAAATCCATCGTGGCACTTATTGCGAATACTCGACCCGAAGCCGCGCTCGTTCTCGCGGACGGCGCCGTCTTCCAGGGTGAAGCCGTCGGCGCGTCCGGAATGACCGTGGGCGAAGTGGTGTTCAACACCTCCATGACCGGTTATCAGGAGATTCTCACCGACCCGTCCTACACGGGGCAGCTCGTGACGCTCACGTGCGCTCACATCGGCAACGTCGGCTGGAATCCCGAGGACATGGAAAGCCGAAGCATCCACGCGGCCGGGCTGATCGTGAAGGCCTGCACGGATTCGCCGAGCAACTGGCGCGCCCGCGGGTCGCTTCCCGACGTCCTGAAGAAGGCCGGCGTGAAGGCGATCGCCGGGATCGACACCCGCGCGCTCACGATTCATCTGCGCGAGACGGGCGCCCAGCCGGGCGCGGTGATCTGCGCCGAACCCGGAGCCGCCCTCACGGATGCGGACCTCGCCCAAGCGCTTGACGCCGCCAAGAGTTGGGGCTCCATGGCCGGTCAGGACCTCGCGCAGACCGTCACCACGGATGAAGCCTACGAGTGGACCGAGGGGAGCTGGACGCCGACGCGCGAAAACGAACCCGCCGGGTTCCGTCAGGCCGCCGCCTTCCCGTACCACGTCGTTGCCTACGACTTCGGCATCAAGACGAACATCCTGCGCCTCATGGCCGACCGCGGCATCCGCGTGACGGTCGTACCGGCAAAGACCTCGTTCGAGGACGCGATGGCCTTGAACCCCGACGGCATCTTCCTCTCGAACGGCCCGGGCGACCCCGCGCCCTGCACCTACGCGATCGAGGTCGCCAAGAAGGCGATTGCGGCGAAGATCCCGCTCTTCGGCATCTGCCTCGGCCACCAGATCATGGGCCTCGCCGTCGGCGCGAAGACCCTCAAGATGAAGTTCGGTCACCACGGCGCGAACCACCCCGTCGAGAACGTCGAGACGAAGCGCGTCGCCATCACGAGCCAGAACCACGGCTTCGCGGTGGACGCCGCGACCCTTCCTGAAAACGCCCGCGTCACGCACCGCTCGCTCTTTGACGGATCGCTGCAGGGCTTTGAACTCGTCGGCCAGCCCGCGTTCTGCTTCCAGGGCCACCCGGAGGCGAGCCCCGGCCCGCACGACATCGACGTGCTCTTCGCGAAGTTCGCCAAGAGCCTCGCCGAGCACCGCCGCGGCTGAGGGCCCCTCGTGCTCAAGACGGAAGACTGAAAGAAACAAAACACGCGCAAAGACGACAGCAAAATGGCGAAGCGTACAGACATTCAATCCATCCTCATCATCGGCGCGGGTCCGATCATCATCGGCCAGGCCTGCGAATTCGACTACTCGGGCGTTCAGGCGTGCCGCGTGCTGCGTGAAGAGGGCTACCGCACGATCCTCGTCAACTCCAACCCGGCGACGATCATGACGGATCCGCAGACGGCGGACGCGACCTACATCGAACCGATCACCTGGGAGACGGTGGCGCGCATCATCGAGAAGGAGCGCCCGGACGCGATCCTCCCGACGATGGGCGGCCAGACGGCTCTGAACTGCGCGATGGACCTCGCGCACCACGGGATCCTCAAGCGCTACGACGTCGAACTGATCGGCGCCACGCCCGAGGCGATCGACAAGGCCGAGGACCGCGAGCGCTTCAAGAAGATCATGAGCGAGATCGGCCTCGAGTCGGCCCGCTCCGGCGCGGCGCACACCCTCGAGGAGGCCCTCGCGATCCAGAAGACCGTCGGCTTCCCCGCGGTGATCCGCCCGAGCTTTACGCTGGGCGGCTCCGGCGGCGGCATCGCCTACAACATGGAGGAGTTCCTCGCGATCGTCACGCGCGGTCTCGAACTCTCCCCGACGTCCGAGGTGCTCATTGAAGAGTCGCTCCTCGGCTGGAAGGAGTACGAGATGGAGGTGGTCCGCGACAAGGCGGACAACTGCATCATCGTCTGCTCGATCGAAAACCTCGATCCGATGGGCGTGCACACCGGCGACTCGATCACGGTCGCCCCGGCGCAGACCCTCACCGACAAGGAATACCAGGCGATGCGCGACGCCTCGATGGCGGTGCTGCGCGCGATCGGCGTCGACACGGGCGGCTCCAACGTCCAGTTCGCGGTGAATCCCGACACCGGCCGCATGATCGTGATCGAGATGAACCCGCGCGTGTCGCGCTCGTCCGCCCTCGCGTCGAAGGCGACCGGCTTCCCGATCGCCAAGATCGCCGCGAAGCTCGCCGTCGGCTACACGTTGAACGAACTCAAGAACGAGATGACCGGCGGCAAGACGCCCGCCTCGTTCGAGCCCGCGATCGACTACGTCGTCACCAAGGTTCCGCGCTTCGCGTTCGAGAAGTTCCCCGCCGCGAACGACCGCCTCACGACGCAGATGAAGTCCGTGGGCGAAGTGATGGCGATCGGCCGCACCTTCGAGGAGTCCCTCCAGAAGGCGCTGCGCGGTCTTGAGACCGGCAAGTGCGGCCTCGATCCGAAGACCACCGACCGCAACGCCATCCTGCGCGAGATCGCCGAACCCGGCCCCGAGCGCATCTTCTACGTCGCCGACGCCTTCCGCACCGGCATGACGATCGACGAGGTCTTCTCGTCGACGAAGATCGACCGCTGGTTCCTGCGTCAGATCAAGGAGCTCGTGGAGGTCGAAGCCTCCATCGCCGGCCACAGCCTCAACGAACTCGACGAGAACGACTTCTGGGCGCTCAAGTCCCGCGGCTTCTCCGACCGCCGCATCGCCGCGCTCCTCACGGACTGCCACGAGAACGAAGTGCGCGAGGCGCGCCGCGTCCTCGGCGTCGAGCCCGTCTACAAGCGCGTGGATACTTGCGCCGCGGAGTTTGCGACCACGACCGCCTACCTCTACTCGACCTATGAACGCAGCCGCATCTCCGAGGCCGCCCCGAGCGACCGCAAGAAGGTGATCGTTCTCGGCGGCGGTCCGAACCGCATCGGCCAGGGCATCGAATTCGACTACTGCTGCGTGCACGCCTCCATGGCGCTCCACGAGGACGGCTGGGAGTCGATCATGGTGAACTGCAACCCGGAGACCGTCTCCACCGACTACGACACCTCCGACCGCCTCTACTTCGAGCCGGTGACGCTCGAGGACGTGCTCGCGATCTGCGAAGTTGAGAAGCCCCAGGGCGTGATCGTGCAGTACGGCGGCCAGACGCCGCTGAAGATCTGCCGCGCGCTCGAAGCCCACGGCGTGCCCATCATCGGCACGACCCCCGACGCGATCGACTGCGCCGAGGACCGCGGCCGGTTCCAGGCATTGATTGAGAAGCTCGGTCTGCGCCAGCCGCCCAACCGCACCGCCTTCACCGAAGAGGAGGCCCTGAAGAAGGCCGAGGAGATCGGCTATCCGCTCGTCGTCCGCCCGAGCTACGTGCTCGGCGGCCGCGCGATGGAGATCGTCCACACGCCCGAACGCCTGATCAAGTACATGCACGAGGCCGTGAAGGTGAGCCCCGAGGAGCCCGTGCTTCTCGACCGCTTCCTTGACGACGCCGTTGAGATGGACGTGGACGCGGTCTGCGACGGCGACGTCGTTGCGGTCGCGGGCGTGATGGAGCACATCGAACAGGCGGGCGTCCATTCGGGCGACTCCGCGTGCTCGCTGCCGCCCTACAGCCTCGCCCCGTCGCTCGTCGCGGAGATCCGCCGCCAGACGCGCGAGATGGCCAAGGCCCTCAAGGTGGTCGGCCTCATGAACGTCCAGTTCGCCGTGAAGAACGCCCACTCGGAGAGCCCCGTGGTCTACGTCCTCGAAGTGAACCCCCGCGCCTCGCGCACGGTTCCCTTCGTCTCGAAGGCGACCGGCCACCAGCTCGCCAAGATCGCCGTGCGCTGCATGGTGGGCGACAAGCTCGCCGACCAGCACCTCACCGTCGAGGAGCTCGAGAAGGCGCCGAAGTACTACTCCGTCAAGGAGGCCGTCTTCCCGTTCGCGAAGTTCCTCGGCGTTGATCCGGTCCTCGGGCCGGAGATGCGCTCCACGGGCGAAGTGATGGGCATCGGCCGCGACTTCGGCGAAGCGCTCCGCAAGAGCCAGCTCGCCGCCGCGTCGAAGCTTCCCTCGGGCGGCATCTGCTTCCTCTCGGTGCGCGACTCCGACAAGCCGAAGGTGGCGATTGCGGCTCACGAGCTCCACCACGCCGGCTTCAAGCTCATCGCCACCGCGGGCACCGCGCGCCAGATCCAGGCCGCCGGCATCCCGTGCCGCAGCGTCAACCGCGTTCATGAAGGTCGCCCGAACATCCTCGACCTCATCAAGAACAAGGAGATCCAGCTCGTGATCATGTCGGTCGCCGAACACGAGAACGAACTTGACGACGCCCGCGCGATCCGTCAGACGTGCCTCGCCGAGCAGACGACCTACTACACGACGATGGCGGGCGGCCTCGCCGCGGCCGAAGGCATCCGTCACGGTGAGCTCTCCGAAAAGGTGCGTGATCTGCAGACGCTCCACAAGGGCATCGTCGACTAAGGCCTGAAGGTCTGAGGGTGGATCCGGCCGGGGCGGCTGTCTGGACGGCCGCTCCGCCTTTTTCCCCCGACGAAGTGCGGCCCGTGGAATCCGTGAGGGTTCTGCGGGCCGCACGCATTTGGAAGATGGTGAAGCACGCCCATCATGTTTTGCAATCTCCCGAAAACGCTTTGACATCCTCTCCGCCTTGAAGGAACGGAGAGGATGTCAAGCTTCAAGGGTCGAGGGCTGACGGTTCTGGATGCAGAAGAAAAGGCCGCATTCCGGGGGAGTGCGGCCTTTCGAACGTCTGCGTCCCGCCGACCAACCCGGACGGGCGTCCGGGGGCGGCGAAAGTACGGCGAAGGTGAGGCGCCTAGGACCAACCCATGGCCTGCAGGACCGTGAGCGCGACGATGGCGACCACAAAGGTCATCAGCGCGAAGGGCATCACGAACTTCAGCCACTGGCCGATGTTGCAGCCCGAGAGCGACATCGCGGCGGCGAGCACGGCCGAGACCGGCGTGACGCAGTTCGTGAGGCCGTCGCCCAACTGGAAGGCGAGGCAGAGCACCTGGCGGGAGATGCCGAGCACGTCCGCCACCGGGATGAAGAGCGGAATGAGCATCGGCACTTTGGCCGGACCCGACGGGATGAGGAAGTTGATGAAGGTCGTGAAGAGGAAGATGCCGCTGGCGACGAGCGAATCGTGCATCCCGCCGATCACGTAGACCGCGGCGTAGGCGATCGTGTGGAGGATCTTGCCGTCGACCAACACCATGCCGATCACCTTCGCGAAGCCGATCATCAGGCAGATGCCGCCCATGGCGGTGGCGCCGGTGATGAAGAGGACGGCGAGGCGGTTGATGTTCATGCGGTTGACGACGCCTACGACGATCACGGCGATCATCGCGAAGGCGAGAAGCTCGGGGAATCCCCAGCCCGACGATGCGGCGCCGTAGGCGTAGACGGCGAACGGCACGAACATGCAGGCGATCGTCACGAGGTTCTCCCAATGGAGCTTCGGCGCCTCCTTGGGCAGGGCGAGCTCTTCGGCGTTGGACTTCTCCGTGTAGCCGATGATGCTCTTCGAGGGATCGCGGTTGATCTTGAGGCAGTAGCGGGTCGTGTAGATCACGCAGAGGAGCGTGAGGACGGCCCACACCACGAGGCGGGCGCCGAGGCCCGATACGGGCGCAAGCCCCGCCGTCTCCTGCGCCATCAGGATGATCGCGATCGTCGGGCCCGCGGCCTGGCCGGTGATGTAGGGCAGATAGAACATCCCAAGGGCTGCGAGCTTGTCGAGGCGGAGCTTGCGCGCGAGGACCATGCCGACCGCGACGAAGGCGACCAGCGAATCCTGGCCCGCGAGGCCGCCGATCACGGCCATGAGGACCACGACCGCCGGAACGAGCACCGAGATGCTCTTGTCCTGCAGCCGGTGGACGGAGTAGTTGATCACGCCGTTGATCGCGCCCGATTCAATGACGACGTTGATCATGCCGCCCATGATGAAGAGGAGCGCGAAGATGACGCCCTGGCTCGCGACGCCCTGCGTCACCATGATGAGCGCGTCCCAGAGGTTGACGGGGGCGTTTTCAACGTAGTGGAAGGACCCGGCCACCACGAGCTTCGTCTGCGGGTCGACCGCGTATTCGCCCGCCGGGAGCACGTACGTGAGGCCGCAGCAGATGACGATGAGGCCGATGATGAGGACAAGGACGTGCGGGACGGTGAAGCCCGGCTTCTTGGTTTCCGTTTGAGACATGGCTCTTTCTCCGGAAAAAATCAGTTGAAGGCTTCGCGCGGAAGCGCTTCGAAGAGAGCGCCCGCCGCGGCGTAGATGCGGTGGATGGGGGCGTCGGCGCGCCAGAGCGGCCATGCGTCGGGGAGCGCCTCGCCGCGCACGAAGGCGCCGAAGTCGCGCCCGAGGATGCGGGTGAGCTCCGCCCCCTCGGCCTCCGTCAGGCCCGCGAGCATCGGGGCGCGCCAGCTGCGGAAGGTGCCGAAGAGGAAGGGAAGGTCCACGCAGTGGCAGGATCCGTAGACGGAGTCGGGTGCGCGCCAGGTGAAGCGGAACTTCCGCACGGGAACGCCGGCGGCGGCGAGCGCCGCGGCGAAGTCCCAGGCGGGGAGGTCGAAGCGGTCGCGCTGCACGGCGCGGAGCTTTTCGAGCGCCCCCGCCGACCGGTCGGTCGAGAAGGCGAGCGTCTCTTCGAGGGTGGTGCCGACCACGACTTCCACGCCCTTCTTCGCCGCGCCCGCGGCCGCCGCCGCGATCGCGGATTCAGGCGTCGCCCAGGCGTCCTTCACCGGGCGGAAGAGCATGCCGCCGAACTTCGGCGCGAGCTTCGCGAAGGCGCCGTCCGTGGCGGCGAGAATGTCCGCGGCGGTCTTCCCGCGGACGCGCTCGAGGACGTGGGCTTCGTCCGCGGGATCGACGCCGAGCTCGGTGAGCAGCGTGCGGGAGACTTCATGGGCTTCATCAGAAGTGAAGTTCCCACGCCCGATCGAGGGCGAGAGGAGCCACGCGCGGAGGAAGAGCCCTTCGGCTTCGGGGAGCCCGAGCATGTGGACGACGGCGTTTGCGCCCGCCGACTGCCCGAAGACCGTCACGGCTTGCGGGTCGCCGCCGAATGCCGCGATCGAGCGGCGCACCCAGCGCAGGGCCTCGAGCTGATCCTCAACGGCGAGGTTGCGCTCGTTGAGCCCGGGACTCTGCAGGAAACCGAGGGCGCCCAACCGGTAGTTGACGCCCACCACCACGATGCCCTGCGCACGGGCAAGCGCCGCGCCGTCGTACCAGGACGCGGCGCCCGAGCCGCAGAAGTTCGCGCCCCCGTGAAACCACACCGCGACGGGAAGCTTCGCCTTCGGGTCGGGCGTCCAAACGCAGAGCGTGAGCGCGCCTTCGTTCTGCGCGAGTTCGAGCGGCCCCATCGGACGGTCGAGGTCCGAGGGTCCCTGCGGGAGCATCTCGCGCTTCGTGCGCGCGTCGAGGCGCCCCTCAAAATACGCCGCCCGGGGCGGCGCATAACGAAGACGCCCCACGGGCGGTTCGGCGTA
Organism: uncultured Sutterella sp.; assembly: GCA_905198475.1. Lineage (GTDB taxonomy): Bacteria > Pseudomonadota > Gammaproteobacteria > Burkholderiales > Burkholderiaceae_F > Sutterella. The sequence continues at coordinate 70,859 of CAJKCQ010000002.1, forward strand.
CGGGACGCCGAGAAAGGCGTGCACGCCCCTATCGAGCGTCCCTAGGACGACGCCGTGCTCGAACGCAACTTCCGTTTCCTGCATGATCAACTTCTCCTTGCGATTCGCCTAGCAACCTGTTCGCTAGGTGAGTTGTTAAGAGGAGTGTATAGTTCTTTGGAAAGCCGAGTCACCTAGGATCTAACCCTTACCCCCATGCCCTCCCTCAAGATCAAGAAGCTCTCCGCCGCGGACCAGGTCTGCGAAAAGATCCGCGCGCTCGTCCTCTCTGGCGAATGGCCCGTGAACGAACGCATTCCGCCCGAAGCGCAGCTTTCGGAAACCTTCGGCGTCAACCGGCTCACGGTGCGCATTGCGCTGCAGCGCCTCAACGCGCTCGGCGTGCTCGAGACGCGCGACGGCGACGGGACCTACGTGCGCGCCTTCGACTTTCAGGCGCACCTCGGCCGCATTGCGGACTTCTACGTGACCGATGAAGTCGAGGAGAGCGTGGGCGAATACCGCGCGGTGATCGAGGTCGAGTGCGTGCGGCTCGCCGTGAAGCGCGTGTGCCCCGAGGACCTCGAGGAGCTCAAGGCCCACTGCCGGGCGTTTGAAGATGAGGTCGGCCGCTGGTACGGGCTCAAAACCGAGGCGGCGCGGGAGGCGTCCTTCGCCCGCACGGTGGACGCGACGCTCGCCTTTCAGACCGAGCTCTGCCGCCTGAGCGGGAACCCGCTCTTTGCGATGGCCTTCGAGCTCGCCGCGGCGCCGATCCGCCGCAACATGACCAAACAAGCCCGCGGGAGGCTTGCCGACCTCGACGAAGACCGCCGCAACATCTGGGTGAAGGCCCATTGGGACTTGGTCGCTGCGCTCGCCGCGCACGACTTCGAAGCGTGCCGCACGACGCTGCTGCGCATCATTGGGCGCGGCAGCGTGGGAGACGACTGAGGCGGGCGGCGCGTCGAAGCGGTCCTGACCATCAGGGCGGTCACGACGACTCCGGCCTGAAGGGAGTCCGAACGGGCCCGAGGGACTTTCCAGCCGCCGCCCCGAGGCTGTAAGCTGGAGCGCCTCTCCAACACGCTGCTTCTCGTCAAGGGCCCCCATGGACGCTTCCTTTGGACTTGCAGGCGCAGAAGACCTGCCTCAGGCGCTCCGCGCCGGACTCTCCACCTCCTTCATCGACGCCGCGCTCGAGAGCGAGCCGGCGGCGCGCACGTCGCTCCTCATCAACGACGCCGAACGCGGCCTCAAGGTCATGACCGCGATCGAGGCGGCGCTCGAGTCCTGCTCGGAATTCGCGATCTCGGTCGCCTTCATCACGGTGAGCGGCATCGCGCCATTGATGCAGCTCCTGCCGCGGCTCGCCGCGAAGGGCGTGCGCGGACGGATCCTCACCACCGACTACCTGCGCTTCACGCAGCCCGCGGCATTGAGAAAGCTCATGGCGCTTTCCAACATCGAGCTGCGCATCTTCCGCACGGACGAGGGGCGCGGGGAGGGCTTTCACACCAAGGGCTACCTCTTCCGCTCGGGCGAACTCTGCCGGATCATCGTGGGGTCCTCGAACATGACGCAGGCCGCGCTCACCACGACGCGCGAATGGAACCTCAACCTCCTCACGCGCGACGCGGGCGAGGTGGCCCGGACGATCCTTGCGGAATTCGACATGCTCTGGTCGCGGCCCGAGTCGCGGCGTGTCGAGGAGGTGATCGACCTCTACGAGGCCGAGTGGAGGAACTCCACCCGCGCGCAGCGCGAGGCTGACCGCGTGATCGAGGAGCAGATCGAGGCGCAGCCCGTGAAGCCCAACGCCATGCAGCGGGCGTTCGTCGAGCGCCTGCGTGCGTTGAGGAAGGAGGGCGAAACCCGCGCGCTCCTCATCTCCGCCACCGGCACGGGCAAGACCTACGCCGCGGCCTTCGCCGTCGCCGACATGGCCCCGCGGCGCATGCTCTTCCTCGTGCACCGCGAGCAGATCGCACGGCAGGCGCTGAGAAGCTTCCGTCGGGTGATCGGCCGGGAGGCGCATACCTACGGGCTCTATGCGGGCGGGGAGAAGACTGCGGCCGCGGACTACGTCTTCGCGACCGTGCAGAGCGTCGTGCGGCCCGGGGGCGAGGCGGCCTTCGCCCCCGACGCCTTCGACGTCGTCGTGATCGACGAGGCGCACCGTGCGGCCGCCCCCACGTATGAGAAGCTCATGAAGCGCTTCCGGCCGAAATTCTGGCTCGGCATGACGGGAAGCCCCGACCGCATGGACGGCGGTGACGTCTACGCGCTTTTCGACCACAACATTGCGGGCGAAATCCGCCTGCAGCAGGCGCTCGAGAACAACTTCCTCACGCCCTTCCACTACTTCGGCATCGCCGACCTCACGACGCTCGACGATGAGGGGCGGGCGAAGAGGATCGCGGCCGAGGACTTCCGGCTCACCGCGCAGAAGACGCGGTTCGATCAAATGGTGCAGGCGATCGAGTGGTTCTGCCACTCGGGCGACCGCCGTCGCGGGCTCGTCTTCGCCGGCTCCAACGACGAGGCGCGGGCGATTGCGGAGCACCTCACGCAGTCGGGCCACCCCGCGCTCGCGCTCTCCGGAGCGACGAGCCAGGAGGACCGCGAGCGCGCCGTGCGTCGGCTCGCCCACGGCACGGCGGGCGAAATCCTCGAATTCCTCGTGACGGTGGACATTTTCAACGAGGGCGTGGACATCCCGGAGGTGAACGAGGTGGTCCTCATGCGGCCTACCGAGAGCGCGGTGGTGTTCATCCAGCAGTTGGGGCGCGGCCTCAGGAAGGCCCCCGAGAAGGAGTTCGTCACGGTGCTCGACTTCATCGGTGCCAATGAGAAGAACTACCTCATCGCGACGGCGCTCTCGGGCGACCGCTCATGCTCGCGCGAGAAGCTCCGGAAGTTCGTCGCGTCGGACGCGAAGCGCCTTCCCGGGGCGTCGACCATCCATTTCGACGAGATCTCGAGCCGTCAGATCTTCCGCACGATCGACAGCGCGAAGCTCGACGCCGCGGGCGTCCTGAAGGACGCCTACCGGAGGCTCAAGGCCGAACTCGGCCGCCCGCCCGAACTGCGGGACTTCGAGGCGCGCGGTTCGCTCGAGCCCCTGCGCTTTCTCCTCTACGGCGACGGCTCCTGGCACGGCTTCCTCGCGAAGTACGAGCCCGAATACAAGGAGGAGGGCGGAGCACTCACTCCCGAGGCGGTGAAGCGCTTGGTCTGGCTGTCGCTGCGCACGGCCTCCGGAATCAGGCCGCTCGAGGCGCTCGTCCTCAAGGCCGCGCTCATCGCAGAGGGCGGGTTCGATGAAGACGCGGACGATCGAGCGGCCCTCGAGTCCTTCAGGGAGTCCTCGGGGCTCGCCGACGCCCTCGACCGCAGCCTCAGGGCGTTGATCGGCCGGCACGCGACCGGGGCCGAGCGCATGAGCGTCGGGCGGGTGCTCTCGCTCGGGTTTGAGCGGAACTCTCAGGAGCGCGCGAAGTGGACGGGATGCGCCGTGCTCGACCCCGACTTCCAGGACCCCGCGGCGTGGCGCCTCGACGCGGACTTCGCGGGGCTGCTGCAGAACCGCGTCTTCCGCAAACGCGTCGGAGAGATCGTGCGCGTGTCGCTCGAGCGCTGGAGGCGGGTCTACTCCAGGCGTTGGAAGGACACTTTTCTCGTCCTCAACGAAACCTACGCCTACGACGAGGTCGCGCGCCTCCTCAATTGGCCGAAGAACATCTCCGCGCAGATTGTGGGCGGGTACTTCCTCGACCAGGAGACGAAGACGCTTCCGGTCTTCATCAACTACGAGAAGCGCGCCGGCGCGATCGCCTACCACGACGCCTTCAGGAGTCCTTCGGAACTGCTCTCGCTCTCAAAGCGCAACCGGACGTCGAGCTCGATGAACGCACAGTGGATGACGAAGGCGCCAGGTTTCGAGGACGTGCGCATCCTCCTCTTCGTGCGCCGCACGAACGAAGCGGAGGGCGCCAAGGCCTTCTACTTCCTCGGAGAAATGGAGGCCGCCGCGAGCCCGCAGGACGTGCGTCTCACGGACGGCGCGAATGCCTTCGAGATCGTCTGGCGGCTCGAGACGCCGGTGCGCCGCGACGTCTACGACTACCTCACGGGCGGTTGACGGGCGGCAGAAGGGTGGCTGAAGGTCCGCGGGCACGCGGCCGCGCTCCGGCATAGAATGATTCTCAATTCATTTCAAGCGGGGCGCCGGCCCGGACGGGGTGCGGCGCCCCGTGCTCCGCAACGAATGGGAGGAAGCACAAGATGTTCAAGACGACGCTCGGCATCGACGGCATGGCCTGCAACATGTGCGAGGAGCACATCTGCAGCACGATCCGCAAAGCCTGCGACGTGAAGAAGGTGTCGGCGAGCCACACCAAGAAGGAGGCGGTGATCATCACCGAGCGCCCCACCGACGAGCGGCTGCTGCGCGAGGCGATCGCGCCCACGGGCTACGGCGTTACGTCATGCAAATGCGAACCGTACGAGGATAAGGGCTTCTTCGCCAAGATCAAGGGGCTCTTCGGCTGAATCCGCCCGCCCTCGCTTTCTAAGGTTTTCCCCCTAACAGGGGCGCGTCAATTCATGACCGTCCCTACGTTTTGCCCACACCTGTTGTGAGCTCTTGATCCATCTCATAGGAGGGTAGGAGTTTCTCTTAGCCGCCGCTGCTACAGCTGAATACAATTCAGCGCGCCTCCATTCTCACGCGTGCGCGGATCTCCTTGGTTACAAAGGGACTGCGACCCAAGCGGTTGGTGACGATTTGTTTCGGTCTCCCGTCTCCTCGATGACGGCGGCCCGTTGCGTCCCTTCCGTCCGGCTCCGGACGGGATGGAGGGCACTCATGAGGTGCGTTCGGTCTGCCCCCCAGACCCCGCGCACCCTCTCGACAACCTCCAACAGGGATGGATACATGTCCGAAACCCAAGCTCCCAAGCAGGAAGCACCCGAGGAGAAGAAGGTCGGCGTCGGCGCGTTCATTGCGCTCGCACTTGCCGTCACGCTCTTCTCCGGCGTCTTCTACAAGATGCCTGAAGCCCAGAAGTGGCTCGGCGCCTTCGACTTCACGACCCTGATCGGTCACTACGGCACGGTTGCCGGCTCCAAGAGCACCTTCGTCGGCGCCGGCGGCGACAGCGCCCGTGCCGGCTTCCTCTTCGCCCTCTCGCTCTTCCCGGGCGTGATGCTCGCCCTCGGCCTCATTGAAGTGCTCGCTCACTACGGCGCCCTTCGCGCCGCCCAGATCCTGATGACCCCGCTCCTGCGCCCGCTCCTCGGCGTGCCGGGCTACACGGGCCTCGCGCTCGTCACCGACCTGCAGTCGACCGACGGCGGCGCCGCTCTGACGCGCACCCTCTACGACGAAGGCCGCATCACGAAGAAGAACCTCGTGACGATCTGCGCCTGGCAGTACGCCGGTGCCGGCTGCATCAACAACTACTACTCCACCGTCTCGGCGCTCTTCCCGATGTTCGTCTGCCCGGTCTGGGGCCCGGTGGTGATCATTCTCTGCCTGAAGTTCGTCGGCGGCGCTCTGATCCGCTTCGTGCTTTCGACGCTCTACAAGAAGGATTTTGAAAATGACGAATAACGCGAATGCGGCGCAGAAGCCCGAGTCGAAGAACCCGTTCGACATCTTCATCGTCGGTCTTCGCAAGGGCCTCAACATCGGCCTCTACAGTCTGCTGCCGAACGTGCTGATGGCGTTCGTGCTCACGCAGATCCTGCGCCTCTTCGGCGTGATGGACTTCCTCGGCGAAACCTGCGGGGGCGTGATGGGCCTCTTCGGGCTTCCGGGCGAGGCGATCACGGTGCTCCTCGCGACGTGGCTCTCCTGCGGCGCCGGCGTCGGCGTTGCCGCGAGCCTCGCCTCTCACGGCTCGCTCCAGCCCCACGACATCACGATTCTTGCCCCGGCCTTCATTCTGATGGCCTCGCAGATCCAGTACATGGGGCGCCTGCTCGGCGTCGCCGACGTGCCCAAGAAGTACTGGCCCGTGCTGATGGTGAATTCCGTCCTCATGGCCTGCATCGGCATGATCCTGATGCGCATCTTCTTCGTCTAAGACCCGCCGGGTCTCGAAGAAGAAGTCCGCTCCCGGCCCTCAGCCGGGGCGGGCGCAGAAGTCCCGCCGTCCGCTTCCGGAAGAAGACGACGGGATTTGTTTTTGCCTCTTCCACTCTTCTCCTTCCGCCCGCCCGAAGGCGGGCCCGCCGGAGCGCACGGATTCATCGGGCGCCTGCCGCAGCCGCCGTGCGATGATTGGGACTGAGTACGGCTGCGCTTTGCATTTCCCACGGGCGCCCCGAAACACCTTCTGAGAGGACTCCCGCCATGATCTGTTCCGCCCACCACCCCACGCGCCGCCGGGCGCTCCTCCTCATGGCCGCGGGGGCGCTCGCGCTGCTCGCGGGCGCCGCCCGGGCCGATGCCCCCGTCGCGAGCCCCGCCACGCCTCCGGAATCCCCGGAATCTGGGCGGTCCGAAGCGAAGGCCGCTTCCCGAAAGGCGCCGGCGAAGACGAGGGAGAAGGTGGACGGCGTCTCGAGCGCGTCGAAGCGGCGCCGCGCGAAGAAGAAGGCCCGCAAGGCTGCGCAAGAGTCGTGAGAATCAATAAGATTGGCGTTTCCCCGGGTGTCGGCATGCATTCTGAGACGAAATCAAATGCCGACCGATGCGTGCAAAAGGCCGCAAAGCGGAGCAAAATGAAGGCAGGAATCTCGTGAATGTTTTTCTGGAGGGAGGCTCCAGTCATGAGGAACACTGCATCGGCCTGCACGGGCTTCAATGAAGTCATGGAGCACATACGCTCGAAGGGCGCGCATCTCGCAGGCGTCGCGCTCTGGTTTTGTCCCGCCTGCGTCGTGAAGCTTCTCCGCGACAAGGCCGCACGGCGGCTCGAAGAAGCCCCCGACCGCAAGGGTCGGCAGTTGGTCGCGCTCTTTGACCGGGCGCTTGACCATCAACCCGGCACCCGCGCCGGACGCGAATATGGGTACAGACACTACCTCGCCAAGTGGCGCTCAATCGGGCGCCTCGAGGACGGTGGGAGCAGCGAGTTCCTCGACTGCTGGATGGAGCCGCTCCCGGAGCGCTTCGACGACTGGGACCGCGAGGATGAGGCCCGCCGCCGCGCCGAAGCCGCATACGTGGAGCATCTCGAAGACCTGCTCTACGGGTTTGACGAACCCGACCGCAACGAAAACTGGACGGCGCCCGAAAAGCCCTGGATGGACGCGCCCGCGTCGCCTGAATTCATCCGTCGCACGCTCTGGATCTGGGTGGGACTCTGCCACTTCCAGGAGCCGCTCTCCGAAGAAGGGCGCGCCGCCGTGGTGCGGCTGCTGCGCCGCATCTGGCCCGACTACGAGAACGAGCGCGTCACGCGCGGGCTTCTCGAGGAGTGGGAGGGATACGCCCGCACGAGCAAGTACCGCAAGCTCTGCCAACAGGCCTACGGCGTTCCGTTCGGGCGCCGCGACTGAGGCGCCCGCCGCCTCTGAACTTTGTCGTTCTTCGCCCGGAAGGAGGGCTCCCGGGCGGAGCGCCTCCTCACACGTCGGCCGTCCGGATCAGGCGGCCGATATAGGTTTGTGAAGCTTGCATCAGGCCTCGACTTCGGCGCGGCAGGCGGCTTGGCGTTATTCCCGCGGGAGACGGACGTGAAGCCCGGGAGGACGGCGCCCGCCCGGGCGCCGCGTGCGGGATAATTCACGGATACGCTTCAAATCGGCTCATCTTCCCGGAATCTCGTTCATGTCCAGCAACACCTGCCGTTATCTCTGCGCGCTTCTCTCCGAAGGAAGCTTCTCCAAGGCCGCGCAGTTCCTCGACATCTCGCAGCCCTCGCTCTCGCAGTTCCTGCTGCGGCTCGAGACGGAGGCGGGTACCGAGCTCGTGGACCGCGCCGTGAAGCCCCTGCGCCTCACGCCGGCGGGCGAATTGTTTCTGAGGACGGAACGGCAGGTCGATCAGTTGCGCGAAACCTGCGCCAAGCAGATGGACGACATCAAGGCGGGCGTGCGCGGGCACGTGACGATCGGGGCGTCGGACTACCGCGAGACGTTTTTCCTCACCGAAGTGCTGCCGGTCTTCCGCAACCTCTACCCGAACATCGAGATCTCGGTCGCCGAAGGCCGCACGAAGGAGCTCGAGGAGCTCGCGATGTCCGGGGTGACGGACTTCTCGCTCGTGATCATGCCGCTCTACCATCCGTCGGCCCTTGAGGTGACGGAGCTCTACACCGAGCGGCTCCTGATCGCAATGAACGCGAACCACCCGATCGCGCGGCGCATGCCCGAAACGGCGAGTGCGGAATATCCTGCGCTCGACTTCACGGAGCTCGACCGCGAGCCCTTCCTGATGATCAAGAAGGGCCAGAAGATGAACCGGCTCTTCCACGACCTCTGCGACCGCACGGGCGCCGCACCGCGCGTGGTCCTGCAGAGCGAGTCCATGATCGCCGCCCTCGCGCTCGCGAGCGTGGGTTTGGGCGTCACGCTCACCACCGAGACCCTCGCGCGCCGGTCGGCGACCACCGCGCCCTTGCGGTGCTTCTCCATCAGCCCGGAGGTGCCGCCGCGCGTCGTGGCCGCGGCCTACCGCGGAGACCGCTATCTCTCGAAGGCCGCGCGCGCCTTGATTCAGGTGATGCTCGACGTGGCTGGAGCGAAGTTCCAGCGCGGGTGAGAGCGCCCGGGCGCCCTCACGGACGAGGCGGCGGCGCTTTGCGCAGGCCGCCTTCACAGCCTTCGACCAGGCGGATACGGCCGTCGTCCGGCCGGCGCGGTCTCAGAAAAAAAGAACCGGCGGCTGGTCAAGGGCCGTCGGTTCGATGAGGAACGGGGAGAAGATCTCCTGAGGTGGAGATCCCCGGCGCCGCGCCCTCATTGGGGCGGGACGCCGGGTGGAGAGAAGGAGGAACGTTATTTCTGATAGTCCACGAGGGCGCTGATGCGCTCGACGATCGGGTCCTTGCGTTCGTTGAAGACCGCCTTGTTCTTTTCAAAGAGGTTGTTGCCGTGGGCGTCGATCGAGCAGATGAGGGGACCGAACTCCTTCACGCGCATCACCCACATGGATTCCGGCATGCCGAGTTCGGGCCACTGCACGTCCTCTACCTCCTCGACGCATTCGGCCGCCACGACGGCGCAGCCGCCCGGGAAGACGCAGTGGATGGCCTTCGACTCCTTGCAGCCCGCGGTGGTGTTCGGGCCCATGCCGCCCTTGCCGACGATGAGTTTCACGCCCGTTTCGGCGAGGAACTCCTTCTCAAACTTCTCCATGCGCATCGAGGTGGTCGGGCCGATGGAGACGACCTTCCAGCCGCTCTTGGAGTCCTTCGTCGGAACCATGATCGGACCGGCGTGGAAGATGGCCTTGCCGTGCAGATCCACGGGGAGCTTGCGGCCGAGCTTGACGAGGCGGTGGTGGGCCTGGTCGCGCGCGGTGATGAGGTAGCCCGTCAGGTAGAGAATGTCGCCGATCTTGATGTCTTCGAGGTCTTTGTCCTTGATCGGGGTCGTCAAAATCTTCTTGGTGCTCACAGCGTGACTCCCTTGTGGGAAACAAATTCGTAGGTCATGTCCGGACGGACGCGGATGCAGGCGCGGCGGTGCGCCCAGCAGCCCGTGGAGACGCCCACGGCGATGCAGGAGGGATGGCGCGCGGCCTGTTCGACGTTGACGCCCATCACGGTCTTCTTGCCCGTGAGGCCGCCTGGCCCGAGGTTGAGCTCATTCAACCCGTCGCAGATCAGGCGCTCGAACTCGGCGCCGGTGGGGTTGGAGTTGTGCGACCCGACGGGGCGCATCAGGGCGCGCTTGGAGAGCGTGGCCGCGACTTCGCAGGAGCCCGCGATGCCGATGCCGAGGAGGAGCGGCGGGCAGGCGTTGATGCCGCGCTCGGTCATGATGTCGAAGACGAACTTCACGACGCCTTCATAGCCTTCGAGCGGCATGAGGACCTTCGCGGCGCCCGGGAGCGAGCAGCCGCCGCCCGCCATGTAGCCGTAGATCTCGGCTTCGTCGGAGTCCGGCACGATCTGCCAGTCGATCCAGGGAATACGCACGCCCGTGTTGTTGCCCGTGTTCTTCTCGTCGAAGATCTGCACGGCGTTGTGGCGCAGCGGGGCCTCCTTGGTCGCGCGGATCGTCGCTTCGCGCAGGCACTCCTCCATTTCGCCGAGCAGCGGGAAGTTCGCGCCCACTTTGACGAAGTACTGGATGACGCCCGTGTCCTGGCAGAGCGGAACGTTGTTCTTCTTCGCGAGGGCCATGTCGCGGAACATGGCGTCGTAGATGGTGTTGGCGATGTCGCTCGTCTGTTCAGAGCGAAGCTCCGTGAGGCTCTGCATCACGTCGTCGGGCAGGTGCTTGCCGAAGTACGCCGTGAACTTCGCCATCAGATCGGTGAACTCGCTGCGGAGCGCTTCCTTCTGCATGAGGTCTTTCTCCTGATGTGGGGGTCTTTGGAAAGGTGGTCGGCCGAGGCTTCGTGCCGGGGCTCTCTGCCGGCGGGGCGGGGGGGGGGGGGGGGGGGGGGTGGAAGTCCCGCGGGCGGCGCCTCCCTCAGCTGATGGACGTAGTCTAGGAGAAGGAGATCTATAAGTCAAATACTTAATAGTCTATTAAAGATATAGTCATACAGCTATATTGATGAGGGGAAGCCGGCGCCGTGGAGGTCGACCGCCGGAGGCGCGCCGCCCGCGGAAGGTCCCGGCGGGCGCAGGGAATATGCCGATGAGCGGGCGCCGTCAGGCGTTCTCACGTGTGACTTTCCGCGGGGGAAGGCGTCTGGGGAGCATCGACGGGGACGCCGTCCGGTGCTTCGTCGGCAGTGGTCTGAGGCGAGCGGAAGAAGAGGGTGCCGGCCTTCGGGTGGAAGGAGCGGAAGGCGAGGACCGGTGCGTCGTCTCCGAGCGTCTTCGCATACGCGTCGAGGCGGGTGAAGACGGCGTGGGCGTCCCAGAGCACGGCTTCGAGATAGGAGCGGCGCTCGGAGAAGGTTTCGCCCGTCACCACGGCCTCATTCGGCGCTTCGGAGAGGAGCGCCTTGAGGTCCGCGAGGAGCTTCTTCTGGAAGCGCTTCGGCCGCTTCCGGATCCGGAGTCTCCCGGCGCTTGAAGTAGATGAGCCCCGCGGCCGCGCCCTTTTGGGTGAACGTCGTTTACAGCCGTCGGGTCGCCCGCACGCAGCCCGTTGAGAAGCGAAGCCGCTCGGGGTTTCCCCGAAGCGGATGTCGGATCTGGGAGGCTGCGCTCCGGGCTTGGGTTTGAGCCAGTATTCGAGGCGTTCGCTCCGCGCGTCCTCGTAGGTCCAGTCGGACGCGCGCGGCTCTCAGGCGGCGAATCGCTCCCGGAGCTCGAAGATCGGGAGGATCTCGCCCGCGGCCGCTTCGGGAGAACTACTGCTGGTTCGCGAGTTCGTCGACGCGCTTCTGGATCATCGCGGTGATCTCGTAGTGGTTGATGAGTTCACGCGCGAAGAGCAGGAACGTGAGGTAGAGCTCGGAGCCGCGGATCGAGAGGTTCTCCGACGGAATCGCGCGCAGAAGGTCGCTCTGCAGGCGGTCGATTTCGGCGAGCACCTGCTGCGCGCCCGCATGGAGCTTCTGCAGGTCGGGCGAGGAGCCGCCCGCGGCCCTCACGCCGTCGATCATCGCGAGGAGCTCCTTGAGCTCCCCGGCGAGCCGGTCGTCGAAGATGCGGTGGCGGTTGGCGACGTGGTCGACCGCGAGCTTCGCGAGGCTCTGCAGGGAGCGCGCCACTTCGCGCATGTTCGTGAACGCGCGGAAATAGTAGTAGCGGGCGTCGAAATCCGCCTTCTTCGGGTTCTTGTCGGCGAGCGCCATGCGGTAGTAGACGCTTCGCTGCGCGGAGAGTTCGTCGAAGAAGGCCGAGGCGTCGGCCTTGGCGTGCCGCAGGGCGCGTTCGCGGTCGGCGAGGAGGCCCTCGAGAACCGCGCGGGTGATGCGCAGCGACTCGGTGAAGTTCTCCGGCGTTTTTTCGTCGATGATCGCGTGGATCGTCGGCGCGTCGTAGCGTTGCTTGGCCCGTTCGGCAAGCGAGGCCGCTTCGCCGCGGGCCTTGAGGTTCGAGCGCACGAGGAGCGTCACGGCGCCCGCACCGAGAATCACCGCCATCACTTCGCCGCCCCAGAAGATGAGGCAGGCGACGAGGCCCGCCAGGGTGCTCGCGCAGATCGCGGTGAAGAACCAGCCCGAGATCACCGTGAGGACGCCCGAGATGCGGTAGACCGCGGTCTCACGGTCCCAGGCGCCGTCGGCGAAGGACGAGCCCATGGCGACCATGAAGGTGACGTAGGTGGTCGAAAGCGGGAGCTTGAGGGACGTCGCCGACGCGATCAGGATCGCGGAGAGCACGAGGTTGATCGAGGCGCGGACGTAGTCGAAGGGAAGAGGAACTTCGCCCGGCTTCGTCGGAGCTGGCTCGAAGCGGTTCGCGAGGCTGCGCTTCAGAGGGATCGGCATGATTTGGTTGATGATGCGGCCGGCGGACATCGAGGCGCGCACGATCATGCGCCCCGGGAGCGAGGCGCCGAACTGCTCCTGCTCGCCCGAGTGGGAGGACGAGAGGTTGATCGAAGTCTGAATGACGCGGTGCGCCTTCTTCGAGAACCAGAGCGTGAGGACCATCACGAGGCCCGAAGCGAGCAGGAAGAAGGTCGGAGCGGTGGAGGGGTTGAGGAGCCCGCCCATCATGAAGCCCGAAACGTCGGAGCCCGAAGCCGTCCATTCCTTCCAGCTCTCCCAGGCGGCGAGCGGCACGCCCACGAAGTTCACGAGGTCGTTGCCGGCGAAGGCGAAGGCAAGCGAGAACGTGCCTGCAAGGATGATCACCTTGAAGATGTTCACCTTGAAGACATTCATCAGGATCTGGAAGAGGATCGAGAAGCCGACGAAGAGGACGGCGAGGATTACCTGCGTGTTGGCGTTGATCCAGTCGATCCACTCGGGGCGCATGAAGGAGGCGCCCTTGGCGCCCTTCATCACGAGGAAGTAGATGATCGCGGTGATCGAGATGCCCGCGTAGACCGCACCCACCTTGCGGTAGGCCCCTTCAAACTTGAAGGAGAAGATGAGGCGCGCGACGTACTGCACCACCGCGCCCGCGACGAAGGCGACCACCACCGAGATCAGGATGCCGGAGATGATCGTGAGCGCCTTGGAGTTGTTGATGTATTGGGCGACGTCGCCGATCGAGGCGCCTTCGCTCATGAGCTTGAAGCCCGCCGCGGCGATCGAGGCGCCCAACAGGTCGAAGACGATAGAGACGGTGGTCGAGGTCGGGAGCCCGAGCGAATTGAAGGTGTCGAGCAGAATCACGTCCGCGACCATCACCGCGAAGAAGATCACCATCACCTCGGCGAAGGTGAACAGCTGCGGGTTGAAGATGCCCGAGCGCGCGATCTCCATCATCCCTGAGGAGAAGGTCGCGCCGAGGAGCACGCCGATCGAGGCGACCCACATGGTGGTGCGGAACTTGGCGATCCGGCAGCCGATGGCGGAGTTGAGGAAGTTCACCGCGTCGTTGGAGACGCCGACGAAGAGGTCTATGCAGGCGATGACGCCGAGGAAGGCGAGCAACACCAAATAGTATTGTTCCATGACTCTTGCGCGCCGCGCGGGACTCTGCGCGGGCGTCCTTATGAGGGTTGCTGTGGGACGCTCGGGATTCTCCCGGGAGCTGATGACGGCTCCGTGACCGGAATATGACAATTCAATGACAACGTCACGAACGCGCCACATGCCTTGCGGCGCATCAAGCCCAACGCCGCTTCGCAAACGGAGAAAATGACGACGCCCCGCACCGGCGTGGAGGCCGGGCGGGGCGTCGTCATTCAAAGAAGGACGGTGGTCGACACCGGAAGGCTCAGGCCTCCTGCGCGGCCGCCTTGTCGCTCAGGTGGTTCAGCTGCTCCAGAATCATCGCGGTGATCTCATAGCGGTTGATGAGGTCGCGGGCGAAGAGGAGGAACGCGAGGTAGAGCTCACAGCCGCGGATCGAGAGCTTCTCGGACGGAATCGCGCGCAGAAGCACGGTCTGCAGCTTGTCGATCTCGACGAGGACCGCCTGGGCGTTCGCGTGGAGCGCGGCGACGTCGGGTTCGCCGGACTCGGCCGCGCTCATTCGGTCGAGCAGGGCGAGCAGCGCCTTCAGATCGTCGGCGAGGCGTCCTTCATAGACGCGGTGACGGTTGGCGACGTGGTCCTGGGCGAATTTGGCGAGGCTCTGCAGCGACCGGCCCACCTCACGCATGTTCGTGAAGGCGCGGAAGTAGCAGTAGCGGGCGTCGAAGTCGGTCTTCTTCGGGTTCTTGTCGGCGAGCGCCATGCGGTAGTAGACGCTGCGTTCGCCCGAGAGGTCGTCGAAGAAGTCCGAGGCGTCGTCCTTGGCGGCCTTCAGGGCGCGCTCGCGGTCGTCGAGAAGACCCGACAAAACGTCGTGCGTGATCTTGAGGGTGCGCTTGAGGTTTTCAGGCGCCTTCTTGTCGACGAGTTGGCGGATCGAAAGGGCGTCCCAACGCTGCGCGGCCTGGCCGGAGAGCGAGTCTTCGCCGAGGGGCTTCAAGTTCGAGCGCACGAGCACCGCAATGGCGATGACGCCGAGGGCGACCGCCATCACTTCGCCGCCCCAGAAGACGAGGAGCGCGACCACCGCGGCGAGCGAGCTCGCGCAGAGGGCGGTGATGAACTAGCCCGAGATCACCGTGAGGACGCCCGAGATGCGGTAGACCGCGGTCTCACGGTCCCAGGCGCCGTCGGCGAAGGACGAGCCCATGGCGACCATGAAGGTGACGTAGGTGGTCGAAAGCGGGAGCTTGAGGGACGTCGCCGACGCGATCAGGATCGCGGAGAGCACGAGGTTGATCGAGGCGCGGACGTAGTCGAAGGGAAGAGGAACTTCGCCCGGCTTCGTCGGAGCTGGCTCGAAGCGGTTCGCGAGGCTGCGCTTCAGAGGGATCGGCATGATTTGGTTGATGATGCGGCCGGCGGACATCGAGGCGCGCACGATCATGCGCCCCGGGAGCGAGGCGCCGAACTGCTCCTGCTCGCCCGAGTGGGAGGACGAGAGGTTGATCGAAGTCTGAATGACGCGGTGCGCCTTCTTCGAGAACCAGAGCGTGAGGACCATCACGAGGCCCGAAGCGAGCAGGAAGAAGGTCGGAGCGGTGGAGGGGTTGAGGAGCCCGCCCATCATGAAGCCCGAAACGTCGGAGCCCGAAGCCGTCCATTCCTTCCAGCTCTCCCAGGCGGCGAGCGGCACGCCCACGAAGTTCACGAGGTCGTTGCCGGCGAAGGCGAAGGCAAGCGAGAACGTGCCTGCAAGGATGATCACCTTGAAGATGTTCACCTTGAAGACATTCATCAGGATCTGGAAGAGGATCGAGAAGCCGACGAAGAGGACGGCGAGGATTACCTGCGTGTTGGCGTTGATCCAGTCGATCCACTCGGGGCGCATGAAGGAGGCGCCCTTGGCGCCCTTCATCACGAGGAAGTAGATGATCGCGGTGATCGAGATGCCCGCGTAGACCGCACCCACCTTGCGGTAGGCCCCTTCAAACTTGAAGGAGAAGATGAGGCGCGCGACGTACTGCACCACCGCGCCCGCGACGAAGGCGACCGCGACGGAGATCAGGATGCCCGAAATGATCGCCAGGGCTTTGGAGTTGTTGATGTAGTCGGCGACTTCAAGAAGCGAAGCGCCAGTCGACAGGAGCTTGTAGGCGGCCGCGGCGATCGCGGAGCCGAGGAGCTCGAAGACGATCGAGACCGTGGTCGAGGTCGGGAGCCCGAGCGAATTGAACGCGTCGAGAAGCAACACGTCCGCCACCATGACGGCGAAGAACACCACCATGATTTCGGCGAAGGAGAACATCTGCGGGTGGAAGACGCCCGAACGGGCGATCTCCATCATCCCGGAGGAGAACGTGGCGCCCAGCATCACGCCGATCGACGCGACCCACATCGTGGTGCGGAACTTGGCGATGCGGCAGCCGAGGGCGGAGTTGAGGAAGTTGACGGCGTCGTTTGAGACGCCGACGAAGAGGTCGATGACGGCGATGACCGCGAGGAACGCGAGCAACGCCAAATAGTATTGTTCCATGATTGAGGGCAGCCCAAAGGGTTTTTACTTAAGGTCTTGGGACGGTCCCCATTGTGGTGCGTGCATGTGACGGCTCCGTGTTGCTTTTTTGACGTCCGTGTGACGTTTCCGTGCCGCCACGCCCGAAACACCTGTAAACCGGGCGTTGCGGGCGGATCCACGTTCAGAGGCGCGCGCTGCTACCGAGCGCCGGAGCGTCCGCGTCGTCGGGAGCAGGGTAGAGCGCGTGGAGCGCGGCGATTTCGCCGAGCACCTCGAAGACCCGCCGCAGCCCGCGTCCACATAGGCCATCAGGAGCCGGAGCGAGGGCGTGCAGACCATGCGCCGCGGCGCGAAGCCGAGGAAGATATCCGGGATGTACGGGTGCTCCTCCGCGCCCGCAAGGCAGACGTAGGTCTGCTCGAGCATGCGCTCGACGAGCTTTTCTCGCGTGTCGGCGCCCGCGGCCCGTCTGGTGGGACATCACGAGGACGGCGTCCCAGGGCTGGAGAGTGATGCTCGTGACGTTCGGCGGATAGTCGAGTCCGCAGGAGACGCTCACGATGCCGTCGAGCCGGCCGTCCAGGAGGCGCTCGAGCAGGTCCCGCGGCGGCTGCGTCTCCGGGATGAGCAGCAGGTGCGGGTGGCGTTCGCGCAGCCGCGAGAGGAGGTTGGTGAGGATCCCGGCGCTGATCACGCCCGGGCAGACGCCGAGGCGCACCTTGGCCTTTTCGCCCGAGAGAATGTCGTCGGCGTTCCGGCGGGCGCACTCCATCATCGCGAGGATGCGCCCGGCGTCGGCGAGGAACCCTTCGCCCACGGGCGTCAGGGTGAGCGTGCGGTTCGAGCGGTTTATGAGCGGCGCCCCCCACCTCTTCCTCCAACGCCCGGATCCAGAGGCTCAGCGCCGGCTGCGAGACGCCGAGGCGTTCGGCGGCGCGGCCGAAGTGCGTGGTCTGGGCGAACAACGGCGAAGGCCTCGCGATGGCCTGGAAGGCGGGCGCCGAGAAGATGGGTGAAGGGTCGGCCCTCATCCACGCCGCCGAATTCGACGGGCTCGCCACCTCGGCCGCGGGCGACCACGGCATGGTGGACGCCAACCTCCTCGTGCGCGTTCTCAAAACGCCGCAACTCTGGGTGGATCCGGCCGGCAAGCTCCCGTTCGAAGTCTCGGGCGCCGGTCCTGCGAATCCGACGGGAAGGGGCGACTTCCGTGCGCTCATGGAGGAGGCGGTCCGCCAGGGCGTGGCCGTGAAGGCCGACACGCTGGAGGAGCTCGCCCGGAAGGCCGGCTTCACGCCCGACTTCGTCGGCCAGGTGGCCGACTACAACCGCGCGGTTGAGACCGGGAAGGATCCCTTCGGCAAGCCCGCCCGGTTCCTCAAGTTCAAGGCTGAGACCGGTCCCTTCTACGCTGCGCGCGCGAAGGTTGTGAGCCTCTCGAGCCTGGGCGGCGTGCGCGTGAACGAGAAGTTTGAGGCGCTCTCCTCCAACTACCAGTCCGTGAAGGGCCTCTACGCCACGGGCAACAACGCCTACGGCCGTCCTACCCGCCCTACCAGGGCCTCGCCCTCGGCTTCGCCTGGCATTCCGGCCGCATCGCCGGCCGTGAAGCGGCCGAGTACGTGAAGACCGTGAAGCAGCCTCGTCCCGCTCGAAGGGGGCGGCGCACGCCGTTCCGGCCGGGATCCGGGAAAACGCGGTGCTAAACTCGCGCGCTCTTCCGACGGTTCCCTTCATGACCAGACTCACGACCTCCTCGGGCCGCTTCCTCCACCTTGGCCGCCGCATCGCCATGCTGATTCTCGGCATGGAGCTCGCCACGCTCGGCATCTCCTTCACGACCTGCTCGAACCTCGGCACGACCCCGATCAGCACGCTGCCCTACGTGCTCTCGAAGATCTTCCCGCTCTCCTTCGGCACGACGACCTTCATCCTCAACGTGGGCTTCGTCGCGCTGCAGTGGGTGTTGCTCAGGAACCGCTTCTCGATCCTCAACCTGCTGCAGATCCCCGGGGTGCTCGTCTTCAGCGCCTTCATCGACCTCAACATGCACCTCGTTCGGCCCTGGTCGCCCGACGGTTGGTGGCTCGGGATGGCGATGAGCATGCTCGGGAACGTCGTCCTCGCCTGCGGCATCTTCCTGCAGATCCGCTCCAAGACCATCGTGCAACCGGGCGAAGGCATCGTCATCGCCTTCGCGGCCGTGCTGCGCCGCCCCTTCGGGAACGTGAAGATCGCGAGCGACCTCACGCTCGTCACCCTCGCGGCCGTCCTCTCCGTCTCGGTCTTGGGCGGCCTCGTGGGCCTGCGAGAAGGCACGGCCGTCTCCGCCGTCCTCGTCGGCCTCTTCGTGAAGGCGATCGCCTGCTTCTTTCCCGACCGCCACGCGGGCGAGCCCCATCAGGTTCGGCTCGCAAAGTGAGTTTTACTCACAATAGGATGTACTTTCGTGCATGGGTGTTAACACGACTACATAAAAAGTCGTAGACGACGTAGATTCTCAAACGTTGCCGCACCGGTCCGGGTCTCTTCACCTTTCTTCCGGACCGGAGCGGCTCATGTTGCGGCCAGCCCGCCCGGGCGGAGCGACTCCGGACCAACGGAGCGACTCCCTCAGCAAAAGATAGGCCTCGCGCAAGCCCCGTTCTTCATGGCGAGGTTAGCGAGGCCGAAATGTTTGTGGGATAATCTATTCCCATGAAGACCACTACTCCCACCTGCATTCTCGAGCTGCCGTTGGTTGTGGGCGACGAAGAGGAACGTCGTCTGCGCACGACCTTCG
>CAJKCQ010000003.1 GCA_905198475.1 uncultured Sutterella sp.
AGGCTAGTCAATAAAGGCTCTTTCAAGCCTCTGCCTTTAGGCAGGGGTTATTGACGTTGCTGAAACCTCTGCTTGGCGGCGCCTTCGGCGCCGCGGTTTGGCCCGACAATCCTATGCCCGGCGGACTACTTCTGGATGCTGAAGGCGCTCACGCCGAGCGTCTGGCCGACGGAGCGGGCCGCCTCGGCCGCGCGGTCGCGGGTCAGGCCGCCGCCGGCGACGACGCGCCAGAGCGCGCCGTCGCGCACGATGCGCACCGTATGCGCGTCGCCCGCCGCTTCAAGCACCGCCTGCGCATGCGCGGCGTAGCTCCTCGCGTTCGCCTCCTGCGAGAAGGAGCCGATCTGCACGCCCCAGCCCGCCTGCGGAGCGCTGATGCCCGCATTGGCCGCGGGAGCGGTCCACGTGGGTGCCGTGACCGGGGTCGAGTTCTTGCCCGTGCGCCACGACCCGGAGCGGATCTCATCCCAGGTGAGGCGCGAGACCTCCACCCGGGCGGTGCCGGCGCTCGAGTAGCCGAGCGTCTTCGCGGCCGCGTAGGAGAGGTCGATGATGCGGTTGTGCAGGAAGGGGCCGCGGTCGTTGACGCGCACGATGATCGAGCGGCCGTTCTCGAGGTTCGTCACGCGTGCGTACGAGGGCAGCGGCATCGTCGGATGCGCCGCCGTCGCCTTGTACATGTCGTAGATCTCGCCCGTCGAGGTCTTGTTGCCGTGGAACTGCTTGCCGTACCAGGAGGCGGTGCCGCGCTCGCGCAGCGGCGAGTCCGTGGTGATCGGCGTGTAGCGCGATCCGAGCACCGTGTAGGGCTTGTTCGCCGCCGTGCGGAAGGGCTCCACCCGCGGTTCGGCGCTTTGTGCTCCCGAGCCGGTGAGGACGGCGGGCGGCCCGTCGTTGCCGTAGTAGCGCGAGCCGGTGGAGCATCCAGAAAGAACGAGTGCGAGCGCCGCTCCGGCGAGGGCGGTCTGAAGAATGAGTTTGCTGCGCCGCATGGTCCGGCTGCCTCCTAGTCTTTGGATTCCGCGGAGATGGAGAGCAGGATGCCCGTGCAGATGCCGAGAATCAGCAGCGCCGTGCCGCCGTAGCTCATGAAGGGCAGAGGCACGCCCACCACGGGCAGGATGCCGCTCACCATTCCGATGTTGACGAAGGTGTAGGTGAAGAAGATCACGCCGATCGCGCCCGCGAGGAGCCGTGCGTAGCGCGTCGGCGCGTACGCGGCGATGTAGAAGCTCCGGGCGACGAGCGCGAGGTACGTCGCGATCAGGAGCGCCGCGCCGACGAAGCCGAACTCCTCGCCGAAGACGGCGAAGATGAAGTCCGACGTGCGCTCGGGGATGAAGTCGAGGTGCGCCTGCGTGCCCTCCATCCACCCCTTGCCCGTGAGGCCGCCCGAGCCGATGGCGATGAGCGCCTGCAGGATGTGGAAGCCCTTGCCGAGCGGGTCGAGCGTCGGGTCGAGGAGCGTCATGATCCGCTCGCGCTGGTAGTCGTGCATGAGCGTCCAGATGAGCGGCAGCGAGAGGACGAGCAGGCACGCGCAGGCCGCGACGAGCTTCATGCTCACGCCGGCGAAGAAGATCACCGAGAGCCCGGCGATGGTGACGAGCACCGACGTGCCGAGGTCGGGCTGCTTGAGAATGAAGGCGACCGGAAGGGCGAGCAGGGCGAGCGCGGCGAAGTGGTCCCACCAGGTGACGGCGTCGCCGCGCTTCCAGTAGTACCAGGCGAGCATCATCGGCACGGCGAGCTTCATGAGCTCCGAGGGCTGGATGCGCACGCCGACGTTGAGCCAGCGGGTCGCCCCCTTGACCGTGACGCCGACGACGGCCGTCGCGAGAAGCAGCAGGCACCCGATGATGAAGCACGGCAGCGAAATCCGCTCGATCCACTTCATCGGCACGAGCGAGACGACGAACATGGCGGCGGCGGCGACGACGATGTTGCGGATCTGGTCCTCGATGCGCCAAGGGAAGGAGTAGCCCGCCGAGAAGAGCGTGATGAAGCCCGCCGTGACGAGGCACATCACGATGGCGAGCAGCATGATGTCGAAGCGCATGACGCGCGAAAGGAGCCACCGGCCCGAGAGCGCTCCGAGGCGTTCAAATTCGTTCTTCATCGCGGGTCACCTTGCGGAGACGGAGCGCTTGGGCTCCTGCTTGGGCTTGACGAGCGGCACGCCCTTCGGGGGCGGCAGGCCGAGCGTGTTCTCTCCCGTGAGCCAGTAGTCCATCATCGTGCGCGCCACGGGCGCCGCGGCCCGCGCGCCGAAGCCGCCGTTCTCAACCAGGACGGCGAGGGCGATGCGCGGGTTCTTCGCGGGCGCAAAGGCGATGAAGAGCGCGTGGTCATGGTGCTGGCGCGCGACCTTCTTCTCGTCGTACTTCGCGTCCTGGGCGATGCTCACGACCTGCGCGGTGCCGGTCTTCCCGGCGGCGCTGTAGGGCGCGCCCTGGAAGACGGTGCGCGCCGTGCCGATGCGCGTCACGTCCTCCATGCCGGCGATCACGACGTCGATGTTGGCGGGCTTGAGCGGAATCCGTCCCTCGGGCTCCGCGTCGATCCGGCGCTCCTCGCCCGTCATCGGATCCTCGACGGAGGCGACGAGGTGCGGCGTCATGACGACGCCGCGGTTGGCGAGCGTCGCCGTGGCGTGGGCGAGCTGCAGCAGCGTGAAGGCGTTGTAGCCCTGGCCGATGCCGAGAGAAGGCGTGTCGCCGAGGTACCAGGGCTCCTTGATGCGCCGCTCCTTCCATTCGCGGTTGGGCAGGTTGCCCTGCTGTTCGCCCACGAGGTCGATGCCGGTCTTCTGGCCGAACTTCCACTGCCGCATGAAGTCGTAGATGCCGTCCACGCCGATCTGCGTGGCGAGCCAGTAGTAGTAGATGTCGGACGAGATGGCGATCGACCGGCGCAGGTTGAGCAGCCCCTTGGGCGAGCCCGTGACGTCGCGGAACTTGTGGTTGCCCACCTGGAAGACACCCGTGTCGTTGAGCATGTAGTCGGCCGTCACGGCGCCGCGCTCGAGGCCCGCGAGCGCCATGAAAGGCTTGTAGGTCGAGCCGATCGGGTAGATGCCGCGCATCGCACGGTTGAGGAGCGGCTTTTCGGGCGACGTGGTGAGGTAGTTCCACGAGTCCGGGTCGATGCCGCCCGGAAAGAGGTTCGGGTCGTAGGTGGGGAGCGACGCGAAGGCGAGCACGCCTCCGGTCTTCGGCTCGATCGCGATCACGGCGCCCGTTCTGCCCTTCATCGCCTCCTCGGCGACCCGCTGCAGGTTCATGTCCACCGTGAGCGTCAGGTTTTTGCCCGGGCGGGCCGGAACGAGGTCGAGCGTGCGCACGGAGCGCCCGCCCGCGGTGATCTCAAGGGTTTCGTGGCCGGGCGTGCCGTGCAGGTCGTTCTCGTAGCTGCGCTCAAGCCCCACCTTGCCGATCTCGCGCTCGCCCTGATAGAGCTCGAGGAGCCCTTCGGCCTCGAGGCGCGACTTGTCGGCGAGCGAGAGCGAGCCGACGTACCCGGTGATGTGGCTGCCGAGCGCCTTCAGGGGGTAGATGCGGTGCTCGCGCTGATTGAGCTCCACGCCCTGGAAGCGCCAGCGCTGACCGGTGAAGACCGCGGCCTCTTCGTCGGTGAGGTCGGTGCGGATCGGAATGCCGTCGTAGCGGTTGAGGTCCTCGCGCAGCCGCCGGAAGCGCCGTCTGTCCGCCGGCGTGATGGTGATGACTGCGCAGAGCCGGTCGATGAGCCGGTCCACCGGCTCGGCCGTCTGGTCGATCGTGATCTCGAGCGACCAGGCGAGGCGGTTGCCCGCGATCAGGGTGCCGTTGCGGTCGAAGATCAGCCCGCGCGAGCCCTGCGTCGTCGTGGTTACCGTGCGGTTCTGCTCGGCGCGCTGCTGATAGGCGTCCTGGCGGATGATCTGCAGCCAGGCGAGGCGTCCGAGGAGGATCGTGAGGCAGAGCACCACCAGGCCGAAGGCGAAGACGAGCCTGCGGCGGAACGGACCGACGTCCTTGTCGGCCTCCTTGAATTCGAGGGATTCGAGCGCCATCGCCTCAGTCTCCGTCGAGGCGGCGGGTCAGAGCGAAACCGCGCGGGATTCGCGCGGCACGAG
Source organism: uncultured Sutterella sp. (assembly GCA_905198475.1). Taxonomy (GTDB): domain Bacteria; phylum Pseudomonadota; class Gammaproteobacteria; order Burkholderiales; family Burkholderiaceae_F; genus Sutterella. The sequence continues at coordinate 4,118 of CAJKCQ010000003.1, forward strand.
GAGCTTCGACCAGACGGGCCAGATGAGCGTGCCCGTGAAGCTCGAGAGGAACCACTCCCAGCCCGGCCACAGGCCGTCGAACCAGAGGCGCACGAGCATCACGAGGACCTGCGAGAGCAGGAGGAGCGGCAGCAGGTGCAGGCTCTGCCCGACGAGGTTGAACCAGGCCATGCGGCGCGCGAGCGTCGTCGTGAAGTAGCAGAGCGTGACGAAGGCGAGCGCCTGCTGCCCGAGGACCGATCCGTTGATCACGTCCATCAGGATGCCGCAGCAGAAGGCGACGGTCATGCCGGCGCTCTCGGGCTGGCGCAGGGTCCAGAAGACGATCGTGAGCGCGAGGAAGTTCGGCATCCAGAACCACTGCGCCGTGGAGATGCTGAGCACGAACGCGGCGAGGAACGTGAAGAGCACCCACCAGCCGGACGCGGGGTGCGCGAGGCGCCCGGCGCCGGGTTCCTGCTCGAGCGAGGGGAGGGATGAGTCGCCCTTCATCGACGGGACCTCCTTTCAAAACGCGAGGCGGGCGCGGTCTCATCGAGCTCCGCGGCGGGATTGGGATTGGTGAGCACGACCGTGGCGAACTGCACGCTCCCGAGGTCGGCGGCGGGCCGGGCCGTGACGCGCTGATAGGGTTCGCCCGGCTGGTAGCCCGCGCCGAGCACCACCGCGGCGGGAATCTGCTTCGGGAAGAGGTGGTCGAGCCCGGAGGTGACGAGCTCGTCGCCCGCGCGGATGTCGGCCGAGGGGAGCGCGAAGAGCACCGAGAGCTCGTCTTCGCCCGTGCCCGCGAGAATGAAGAAGGCGCCGGTGCGGCGGTTGACGACGGAGATCCTCAGCGTGTGGTCGCTGATGAGCGTCACCTCGGAGAGGCGGTTCACGACGCGCGAGACCTGGCCGAGGACGCCGAAGGGCCCGATCACGGGCATGCCGACGGCGAGGCCTTCGCGCGCGCCGATGTTGAGCTGGATGCGCCGCGAGAACGGATCGGTGATGCGGCCGATCACCTCGGCCGTGGCGACCTTGTCTGCGGTGCGCGGGACGGCGGAGATGAGGCGCCGCAGCGTCTCGTTCTCCTGCTGGAACTCCTCGTAGCGGGCGGCCTTGAGCTGCAGGAGCTGGTTCTCGTGCGAGAGGCGCTGCACCTCCTCGTTGAGGCGCCGCTTGCTCATGAAGTAGCCCTCGGCGCTCCCGACCCACCGCGCGGGCATGCCGATTGCCTCCACCACGGGGGAGGTGAAGCTCACGATGGTGCTCCGTACGCCGTCGAGTGCCTTGAGGCGGCCGTCCACGAGGATGGCCGCCAGGGAGAGCATCAGAAAGAAGAGGAAGCGCGCTCTCGCGGAGACGCCTTGACGAAAGAGCGGCGGCGCACCGTAGGCCATCTGCGGGATCAGCCGACGGCGAAGGCGGTGCGCAGCTTGTCCATGTTCTCGAGCGCGATGCCGCAGCCCTTCACGACGCAGTTGAGGGGCTCTTCGGCGACGTGCACGGGCAGGCCGGTCTCTTCCTTGAGGAGCTGGTCGAGGTCGCGCAGCAGCGCGCCGCCGCCCGTGAGCATCAGGCCGTGCTCGGCGATGTCCGCGCCGAGTTCGGGCGGCGTCTTCTCGAGGGCGTTTTTGACGGCGACCACGATCTGGTTGAGGGGCTCGGAGAGCGCCTCGAGGACTTCGTTCGAGTGCACGGTGAAGGTGCGCGGCACGCCTTCGGCGATGTTGCGGCCCTTCACCTCGATCTCCATCATCTCCGAGCCCGGGAAGGCCGAGCCGATCTTCTTCTTGATCAGCTCCGCGGTCGGCTCGCCGATGAGCATGCCGAAGTTGCGGCGGATGTAGTTGATGATCGCCTGATCGAACTTGTCGCCGCCCACGCGGATCGAGCCCGCGTAGACCATGCCGCCGAGGGAGATGAGGCCCACCTCGGTCGTGCCGCCGCCGATGTCCACCACGAGCGAGCCGGCGGCTTCGTTGACGGGAAGTCCCGCGCCGATCGCGGCGGCCATCGGCTCCTCGATCAGGTAGACCTCGGAGGCGCCGGCGGCGAGGGCGCTCTCCTTGATGGCGCGCCGCTCGACCTGGGTGGAGCCGCACGGCACGCAGATGATGATGCGCGGGCTCGGCGCGAAGAGCCTCGACGGATGCGCCATGCGGATGAACTGCTTGAGCATCTGCTCGGTGACGGTGAAGTCGGCGATCACGCCGTCCTTCATCGGCCGGATGGCGCTGATGTTGCCCGGGACGCGGCCGAGCATCTGCTTGGCCTGCTTGCCCACGGCGTGGATGGTGGTCTTGCCGTTGGGACCGCCTTCCTGGCGGATCGCCACGACGCTCGGCTCGTTGAGGACGATGCCCTTCCCGCGAACGTAGATCAGCGTGTTGGCCGTGCCGAGGTCGATCGCGAGATCGTTGGAGAAGTAGTTACGAAAGAATCCGAACATCGTTTTTTTCGCTGTGAAATCGCCCCGCGCGGGCAGGCAGAAGACGGGCGCCCCAAGGCTTTGGAAGGCGCCGCACGCACAAACTACCAATGATAAACTAACTCACCTTCATCAAGGAGTTGCCCGCCCGGCGCCACCGGCGGGCCATGTGTGTTGGGTTGTTACGAGAACCCGCCCGACGGATCCCCTTCCGTCGTCCCCTTGATTTCATTCCTCCAGTTTCCTGAAGACGCCACTATGCCTTTAAGCGCTGGCGACATCCGCCGCATCGCAGATCTCGGCCGCATCGACATTTCTGAAGAGCAGATCAAAGTCATGCAGGACGAGCTCAATGACATTTTCCAGATGATCGAGGAGATCCGCTCCGTCAACACCGACGGCGTCGAGCCGATGCCCAATCCGCACGACGGCGTCGAGCGTCTGCGCGAAGACCTCGTCACCGAAGGCAATCACCGCGCCGAGAACATGAAGAACGCCCCGGAGCAGTCCGAGGGGTACTTCCTCGTGCCGCAGGTGATCGAATAACGCTCTCCGAGAAGAGATACGCCATCATGGAAAATGCATTCGTCTCCGTCGCCGAGCTCTCCCGGCGGCTTATGAACCGCGAGGTGTCCGCCGTCGAGCTCGCCCGCGGCTACCTTGAGCGCATCGAGGCGCACAAGTCCCTCAACGCCTTCCTCGACGTCCGTCCCGAAGAGACCCTGAAGCAGGCCGAGGCCGCCGACCGTCTCATCGCCGAAGGCAAGGCCGGTCCTCTCGCGGGCGTGCCGATCGCCCACAAGGACATCTTCGTCACCAAGGAGTGGGCCTCCACCGCCGCGAGCCGCATGCTCGAGGGCTACATGAGCCCCTTTGACGCCACGGTCGTGCGCCAGCTCAAGGCGGCCGGCATGGTCTGCCTCGGCAAGCTCAACTGCGACGAGTTCGCGATGGGCTCGGGCAATGAGAACTCCGCCTACGGGCGCGTGGGCAACCCCTGGGACGCCAACGCCGTCCCGGGCGGCTCCTCGGGCGGTTCGGCCGCCGCGGTGGCCGCCGGCCTCGCGCCGATCGTCACCGGCACCGACACGGGCGGCTCCATCCGCGAGCCGGCCTCCTTCACGGGCGTCACGGGCATGAAGCCCACCTACGGGCGTCCCTCGCGCCTCGGCATGATCGCCTTCGCCTCGTCGCTCGACACGGCGGGCCTTCTCGCGCACTCGGCCGAGGACTGCGCGCTTGTTCTCGGCTCCATGGTCGGCCACGACCCCTGGGACTCGACGAGCGTGGACATGCCCGCCGAGGACTTCACGCGCGATCTCGAGAAGCCCGTGAAGGGCATGCGCATCGGCGTGCCCCGCTCCTGGATGGGCGAGGGGCTCGACGCCGAAGTGCGCGCCTCGATCGACGCGGCGCTCGACTTCTACCGCCGTGAAGGCGCCGAGATCGTGGACATAGAGCTGCCGATGGCGAAGCTCGGCGTCCCGGTCTACTACGTCGTCGCCTGCGCCGAGGCGAGCACGAACCTCTCGCGCTACGACGGCGTGCGCTACGGCCACCGCGCCGCCGAGTACACCGACATCGAGAGCATGATGAAGCGCTCGCGCGACGAAGGGTTCGGCGCCGAACCGAAGCGCCGCATCATGATCGGCACCTACGTGCTCTCGCACGGCTACTACGACGCCTACTACCTCAAGGCGCAGCGCGTGCGCCGCCTGATCGCCCAGGAGTTCCACGAGACGTTCCGCCGCGTGGACGCGATCGCCTGCCCGGTCTCGACGGGCACGGCCTACGACTTCGGCGCCAACGCCGATCCGGTCTCGGCCTACCTCTCGGACCTCTACACGGTGCCCGCCTCGCTCGCCGGCCTGCCCGGCGTGGCGATGCCCTGCGGCATCCACTCGAACGGCCGTCCGATCGGCCTGCAGCTGCTCGGCGAGCACTTCACGGAAGCGCGCCTCCTGCAGCTCGCCCACGCCTGGCAGCGCGCCACCGACTGGCACCAGCGCCGCCCGGCGGGTTATTGAGAAACCGCGCGATCAGGAAAGGATGCTTTCAAAAATGAAGTGGGAAGTTGTCATCGGTCTTGAGACGCACGTTCAGCTCTCGACCCATTCCAAGATTTTCTCGGGCGCGCCCTGCCATTTCGGCGACGAGCCCAACGTGAACGCCTGCTACGTGGACCTCGCCCTGCCGGGCGCGCTCCCGGTGCTCAACCGCGGTGCGGTCGAGCGCGCGATCCGCTTCGGCCTCGCGATCGGGGCGCGCGTCGCGAACCACTCGGTTTTCGACCGCAAGAACTATTTCTATCCCGACCTTCCGAAGGGCTACCAGATCAGCCAGTTCGAGCTGCCGATCGTGGTGGGCGGCAAGCTCACCTTCGCCGTCGAGCCGAAGAACGGCGAGCCCTACATGAAGACGATCAACCTTACGCGCGCGCACCTAGAGGAGGACGCCGGCAAGTCCGTCCACGGCATCGTGCACGGCCACTCCGGCATCGACCTCAACCGCGCCGGCACGCCGCTCCTTGAGATCGTGACCGAACCGGAGCTGCGCTCGGCTGCGGAGGCCGTGGGCTACGCCCGCGCGCTCCACGCGCTCGTGGTCTGGCTCGGCATGTCCCGCGGCAACATGCAGGAAGGCAACTTCCGCTGCGACGCCAACGTCTCCGTGCGCCCCATGGGCGAGACAAAGTTCGGCACGCGCTGCGAGATCAAGAACCTCAACTCCTTCCGCTTCCTCGAGGAGGCGATCAACTACGAGGTCGAGCGCCAGATCGAGATCATCGAGGGCGGCGGCAAGATCGTGCAGGCGACGCGCCTCTATGACCCCGACAAGGGCGAGACGCGTCTGATGCGCACGAAGGAGGACTCGATGGACTACCGCTACTTCCCGGATCCCGATCTCCTGCCGCTCGAGGTGAGCGACGAGTGGATCGCCCGCGTGAAGAGCGAAATGCCCGAGCTGCCCGATGAAATGCGCGTCCGTCTGATGAAGGACTTCGGCCTCTCCGAGTACGACGCCACCATCCTCACGGGCGGCCGCGACATCGCCGACTACTACGTCGCCGTCGCCGACGGCGTGAAGGACAAGAAGATCGCCGCCAACTGGGTGATGGGCGAAGTCGCCGCCGCGGTCAATCAGACCGAGGGCCTCACCTTCGCCTCCGCGCCCGTCACGCCCGCGCTTCTCGCGAAGCTCATCGGCCGCATCGCCGACGGCACGATCTCCAACAAGGGCGCGCGCGAGGTCTTCACCGCGCTCTGGTCGGGCGAAGGCAAGGACGTGGACGCCGTGATCGAGGCGAAGGGCCTCAAGCAGATCTCCGACGCGGGAGCCCTCGAGGCGATCGTGGACGAGGTGATCACGAAGAACCAGAAGTCCGTCGATGAGTTCAAGGCCGGCAAGGAGAAGGCGCTCAACGCCTTGGTCGGCCAGTGCATGAAGGCGACGAAGGGCAAGGCCAACCCGGGCCAGCTCAACGCGCTGCTGCGCAAGCGCATCGCCGGCTGACGCTCCGCCGTCCGCTGAGGCATGAAGAAGCCCGGGGTCCCTCGAGGGGATTCCCGGGCTTCTTTGCAGGCGGCGCGGGGACGGTTCCACGTGGAACCGTCCCCGCGCAGAAGCCGTCCGGATCAGGCGCCGTAGCGTTCGCGGTAGGCCGCGACCGCCGGGCGGAAGGAGGCGACCGCCTTCGCCTTTTCGGACGGACCGTCCATGAAGGCGAGCAGGTCGTGCAGGTTGATGATCGAGGCGACGTGCAGGCCGAAGGTCTTCTCAACGTCCTGAACGGCGGAGCTCTCCGTGGGGGCGTCGGCCGTGCCGCCGCGCTCCTGGCGGTCCACCGCGATCAGCACGCCCGAGGGAACGGCGCCCGCGGCCTCGATGATCTTCACGGACTCACGCACCGAGGTGCCCGCGGAGATGACGTCGTCGATGATCACGACGCGGCCCTTGAGGGGCGCGCCCACGATCGTGCCGCCTTCGCCGTGGTCCTTCGCCTCCTTGCGGTTGAAGGCCCAGGGCACGTCGCAGCCGAGACGCGCGAGGTTCATCGCCACGCTCGCGGCGAGCGGAATGCCCTTGTAGGCCGGCCCGAAGATCATGTCGAATTCGATGCAGCCCGCGTCGCGCGCCGCCAGAAGCGTCTGCGCGTAGAAGGCGCCGAGGCGGTCGAGCAGGGCGCCGGTGTTGAAGAGGCCGGCGTTGAAGAAGTAGGGCGACAGGCGGCCCGCCTTGGTCTTGAACTCACCGAAGCGGAGGACGTCCGCGTCGAGAGCGAATTCGATGAACTGCTGCTTGGTCGTTTGCATGACAAGGGCTCGAAAGAACGTGGGGTTGAATGCGGCGGGCGGCTAGAATCTTCAGTCTTTTCCAACGGCCGAAGTCTGCGGATCGTCCGCAGCCCGCGGGAATGAATCCGGAAATTATAGAAACTTGTTCCGGCGCGGCCGGCCGAACTTCATTTCATCCTTCCGAGACGACGACCATGCTGCGCATCCTCACCTTCAACGCCAACGGCATCCGTTCGGCCGCCAAAAAGGGGTTCTTCGACTGGTTCGCCCGGCAGAACGCCGACGTGCTGTGCGTGCAGGAGCTCAAGGCCCAGGAGGCGGACCTCCCCGAGGAGATCCGCCGACTTCCGGGCTACCAGGGGTTCTTCCACTGCGCCGAGAAGAAGGGCTACTCCGGCTGCGGCCTCTGGACGCGCATCGCGCCGCAGGCGGTGCGCACGGGCTGGGGCGACGAGGAGTTCGACGCCGAGGGGCGCTACGTCGAAGCCGACTTCGGCCGCCTCACGGTGATCTCGGCCTACTTCCCCTCGGGGAGTTCGTCCGAAGAGCGCCAGGCCGCCAAGTACCGCTTTCTCGAGCGCTTCGCGCCCCATCTGCTTTCGCTCAAGGAGGCCGGCCGCGAGGTCGTGCTCTGCGGCGACGTGAACATCGCCCACCGCGAAATCGACCTCAAGAACTGGAAGGGCAACCTCGATCACTCCGGGTTCCTGCCCGAGGAGCGCGCCTGGCTCGACCGGCTCTTCGACGACATGGGCTGGGTGGACGTCTTCCGCCGCCTGGATCCCCGGCCGGAGCGCTACACCTGGTGGAGCCAGCGTGGTCAGGCGCGCGCGAAGAACGTCGGTTGGCGCATCGACTACGAGCTCGCCACGCCCGGCATCGCCGCGCTCGCCCGCGCGACGGACATCTACGCCGCGGAGAAGTTCTCCGACCACGCCCCGCTCTGGGTGGACTACGACGTCACGCTATAAGGACCGACGATTGTGATGAAGACGCTCGCCGACATTCTCTTCTCCCAGGGCTTCGGGACGCGCTACGACTGCCGTCAGACCGTGCTTTCGGGCGCCGTCTCGATCGGCGGGACCGCCTGCATGGACCCCGACCAGACGTTCGACCCCGAGGGGCTCGAGCTCGTCTGGCGCGGCCAGGTCTGGCCCGTGCGCGAAAAGGTCGTGATTGCCATGAACAAGCCCGCGGGCTACGAGTGCTCGATGAAGCCCTCGGCCCATCCTTCGGTGATGGGACTGCTGCCCGGCCCCCTCAGAAAGCGCGGCGTGCAGCCCGTGGGGCGCCTTGACTGGGACACGACGGGGCTCCTCATCTTCACCGACGACGGGGCGCTGCTGCACCGGCTCACGCACCCGAAGAAGCACGTGGAGAAGGTCTACGTCGCCCGGCTCTGCCGCCCGCTGACCGACGCGGACTGCGCGAAGCTCATGGCGGGCGTCGTCCTCGACGACGATCCGAAGCCCGTCGCCGCGAAGTCCGCCCGCATGCTCGCCCCCAACGTGCTCGAGCTCGTCATCTCGCAGGGCAAGTACCACCAGGTGAAGCGCATGGTCGCCGCCTGCGGCAGCCGCGTCGCCGCGCTCCACCGCATCCGCGTCGGGGCGTATTCGCTGCCCGAGGACCTCGCGCCCGGCGAATGGCGCTGGCTTGACGGCGCGCAGACGCTTCTCGGCGGAGGCGCGCGCTGATGGCGCCCGCTCCGGAGGCCGGGCGCCGCTCCGGGTGGCGCGTCTACGCCGAGCCCGGGGCGCTGCGCATGGCCGTCTTCGGCTTCAGCTCGGGGCTGCCGCTTCTCCTTGTGATCGGCACGCTCGGCTTCCGGCTACGCGAGGCGGGCGTGGACCTGAAGACGATCGGGTTCTTCTCCTGGGTGGGGCTCATCTACGGCTTCAAGTGGGTCTGGGCGCCCCTCGTGGACCGCATGCCCATTCCCGTCTTCACGCGGGCGCTCGGCCGGCGCCGGGCATGGCTCCTCGCCGCGCAGGCGCTCCTCGTCTGCGCGCTCGGGGCGCTCGCCTGGCTCGACCCGCAGGCGGGGCTCGTCCCCTTCGCCGCGGCCGCGCTCCTCGCGGCCTTCGCCTCGGCGACGCAGGACATCGCGCTCGACGCCTACCGCATCGAGTCGGCGGGCGCCGAAAGACAGGCCGCCTATGCGGCGATGTATCAGACGGGCTACCGGCTCGGCATGATCTGGGCCGGGGCGGGCGCGCTCGCGCTGGCCGCCTGGGCGGCGCACGGCGCGCCGGGGTATCTGCCAGCGGCCTGGACGGCGAGCTACGCCGTGATGAGCGCCTCGGCGCTCGTGGGCGTTGCGGCGACGCTCCTTTCGCCCGAACCCACGGCTGCTGCGCCGCGCTGCGCCGCGGAACGTGCACCGGGATCCTGGACGGAGCGGCTGCGCCGGGCGCTCGCCGAACCCTTCCTCGACTTCTTCGGGCGCTTCGGCTGGATGTCCGTCTGCGTGCTCGCCCTCATCGCCACCTACCGCATCTCCGACGTCGTGATGGGCGTGATGGCGAACCCCTTCTATCAGGACATGGGCTTCACGAAGGAGCAGGTCGCCGCCGTGAGCAAGGTCTTCGGCGTGGTGATGACGCTGCTCGGGGCCTTCGCGGGCGGCGCCGCGGCGATGCGCTGGGGCGTGCTGAGGGTGCTCTTCGCCGGCGCGCTCCTCTCGAGCCTTACGAACCTGCTCTTCTCCGTGCTCGCCGGGATCGGCCCCGACCTCGCCTTCCTCGTGATAACCGTGTCGGCGGACAACCTCGCGGCAGGACTCGCCAGCGCGGCCTTCGTCGCCTATCTCTCGGGACTCACGAGCGCGGGATACTCCGCCACGCAGTACGCGCTCTTCAGCTCCGTCATGCTGCTTCTGCCGAAGTTCCTTGCGGGCTTCTCAGGTGTGGCGGTAGAGACGCTCGGCTATTCGGGCTTCTTCATCGGCACGGCGGCCATCGGGCTGCCCGTGCTCGCGCTCGTCTGGGCCGTGATGCGCTTCGCGCCGCAGAGTGCCGGCGCGAAGCGGGGCTGAATCAGCGGCGGCCGGGGCGGTGCGCAGCCGGCGCGCGCCGTGCGGGCCGCTCCTCGCGCGCCTTGAAGCCGCGGGTGACGGAGGCGATTTCGGCGACGCTCTCCGCAAGATCCTCGGTCGCCTGCTTGAGGTTTTCAAGCGGGCTCTCGAACTCGAGCTCCTCCTTCACCTCCTGCATGTCGCCCGCAAGCTCCTCGGGCAGATGGCGCAGCACCCCCATGAGGGCGCTCTCAACGAGGTCGTTCTCCGTCTCGCGCAGGCCGGGCCAGCGGTTCATCGCCTCGAGGAAGCCCGCCGCGAAGGGCTCGAGCGCGGCGATCGCTTCGTAGCCGCCCAAGGGACGGCCGCGCTCGTCCTCGACGTCGTAGACGATCGGGTCGAGCGGTTTGCAGGCGGCGAGCGTGCGTTCGATCTCGCGGTAGCGCCGGTAGACGAGATCCTCGAGGCGCTCCTGCGCCTTCGGGTCGGCGAGCGCCGCTTCGGAGCGGCCCTCCTCGTCGAAGATGAGCGGCATCCAGTCGCTCGGCGCGACCGGTTCGGGGAGCAGCACGATCGCCGTGAGGAAGCCGTCCATGCGGTCGGGCTCCATCGATTCATAGGGCTCCTCGATGCCGGCGAGGAGTTCGCCGAGCTCGACGAATTCATCGTCGGAGAGCGGTTTGTCGTACAGATTGGTCATTTCGGGTCCTCGGGACGGCGTGTTCAGGATTGGGCTGCGGGCGTCTCTTCGGGCTGCGCGGCTGTCTTTTGGGCGAATTCGCTGAGCGCCTCGCGCACGCTCGCGGCGGTGCGGCGTCGCAGCAGCCCTCGGGCGAAGACCTCGCACTCCTCGGCGTTGAGCGCAAGCACGCGCTCCTTGACGGCGGGAATGTGCGCGGGGTCCATGGAGAGCGCCGAGCAGCCGAGGCCGATGAAGAAGGGCGCCATGTCCGCGCGGCCGGCCATTTCGCCGCAGACGGAGATCTCCTTGCCGGCGGCGGTGACGCGGCGGATGGATTCGGCGATGAAGCGCAGCACCGCAGGGTGGCATTCGTCGCAATAGCGCGAGACGTTCGCGTTGGTGCGGTCCACGGCGAGCGTGTACTGCACGAGGTCGTTCGTGCCGAGCGAGAAGAAGTCGAGAAGCGGCAGCAGGTCCGCGAGGACCGCGACCGCCGCGGGGAGTTCGATCATCCCGCCGAGAGGAATGTCGCTGCGGAACTTGACCCCCTCGGCCTCGAGTTCGGCGGCGGCTTCCTTCATGCAGGCGCGCACTTCATGCACGTCCTCCGGCGACGAGACCATCGGCAGGAGCAGGCGCACCTCGCCCGCGGTGGCCGCGCGCATCAGGGCGCGCAGCTGCTGGATGAAGAGCCGCCGGTGGGCGAAGGAGAAGCGCAGCGCGCGTAGTCCGAGCGCGGGATTGGCCTCCTCGTCCATGTCGCCCTTGAGAAGCGCGAGCGATTCGCGCGAGAGCATCTTGTCGCCGCCGAGGTCGGCCGTGCGGATGGTGGTGGTGACGCGTCCGCGCATGCCGCGGATCACGCGCTGGTAGGCGTCGAGCTGCTCCTCCTCGCCCGGCAGGTCCTCTCGGTTGAGGAAGAGGAACTCCGTGCGGAAGAGACCGACGCCGTCCGCGCCCGCCTTGCGTACCTCGGGGAGGTCTTCGGGGAGCGCAATGTTGGCGTAGAGCGCGACGGGCTCGCCGTCGCGGGTCACGGCCGCCTCGCCGCGCAGCTTCACGAGGCTACGCTTCTTCTGCCGGAGCGCACGCATGGCGCGCGCCGCTGCCTTGCGCTCCTCGTCGGAGGGCGAGAGGTTCACGACGCCTGCGTCGGCGTCCACGAGGATCTCGCGGCCCGTGCCGATGCGCTCGAGGGCGTTTTCAACGCCCACGAGCGTCGGGATGCCGAAGCTCGAGGCGAGAATGGCCGAGTGGCTCGTGATGCTGCCCGTTTCCATCACGATGCCGACGATGTCGAGGTCGTCGCGCTCGCGCAGCTGCAGCATGTCCGCAGGGCCGAGCTGGTCGGCGACGAGGATCACCTGGTCCTCGAGCTCCTCGGCCTCGAGTAGGCTCGTCGCGGAGCGCCGGCCGGCGAGCACGCGCTGAATGCGCTGGAAGACGTCGGTGATGTCCTCGAAGCGGTTGCGCAGGTACGCGTCGCTGATCTGCTCGAAGTCGCGGCGGATCTGCTCGAGGCGCAGCGACAGCGCCCATTCGGCGTTGACGAGCTTTTCGCGGATGAGGCGCGCCGTCTCCGTGATGAGCGTCGGATCCTTGAGGATCATGCGGTAGACGTCGAGGAAGGCCGCGGCCTCGGCGGGCGCGTCGTCCTCGAGCGTTTCGGAGAGCGCCGAGAGCTGCTTGTCCACGGACGAGGCGGCCATGCGCAGGCGCTGCGTTTCGCCGCGCACGTCCGACTGGTCGATCGGGAACTGCGGAATCTCGAGGTCGCTCGCGCTCAGCTGCAGGCCGATGCCACGGGCGACGCCGGGGCAGACGCGCAGGCCCTTGAGCCGCGGGGCCTCCTCGACGGGGGCGGGCGTCTCGACGACGGCTTCGGCCTCTTCAACCTTCTTCTCGTCTCCGGGATTCATGGCCTGTGTCATTCTTCTTCCCCGAAGCGGTTTTCAAAGAGCTCGACGATGCTCTCGAGGGCGGCCTTCTCGTCGGGGCCTTCGGCCGAAACGGTGAGCTCCGTGTCGCAGGGCATCGCCATCGTCATCAGTCCGAGAATCGACTTGGCGTCCACGGAGCGGCTGCCCGAAGTGAGCGTGATGCTGCTTTTAAAGAGGCCCGCAGTCTTGGCGAGCAGGGCGGAGGGACGGGCGTGCAGCCCGAGCTTGTTGCGGATGGTGAGCGTCTGCTGAAGCATGGGGGAGGGTCAATCGCAGCGGTCGATGAGCGAGCTGAGGCTTGCGCGTGCAGCGGCTTCGGCCATCGAGGCGACGCGGCCGGCGGGAACGTCGGGCGCAGCGGAGAGTGCGGAGACGATTGCGGGGAGATTGGTGCCGCTCACGACGTAGACGCGCCCGTCCTCAAAGAGCTGCCGTGCGATGTTGCCCGGCGTCGCGCCCGTGAGGTCGGTGAAGACCACGACGCCGTCGGCGTGCGCGAGCAGCTCGCCGATCAGCCGGCGCGCATACGCGACGCCCTCGGCCATGTCCACGCCGGAGGGAACGTCGTAGGCGAGCACGCGTTCGGCCTTTCTGTCGCCCGTCATGCTGTAGATGTGCTGGGCGCAGGTCTTGAACGCCGACGCGAGCGGGGCGTGGGCGATGATGCATATGCCGGTCGGCACGGTATCTGGCTCCGATACAATGAAATTTGCGTTCCGGAATATTATCATCAGAAATATTGACTCCGGAGCAAATTTGGGACCGTAAATCGGTCTAAACGCAAGAGAAAGGTGGACGCATGTCTCTGATTCAATTCAGTTCGGTCGCTACGGGGCCCTTCATCCTCTTCCGCGAGACGACCGAAAGGATCTTCAAGTCGATCAACGAGCCCTTCCGCGACGAAGGGGCGTTCGCCGCTGAGGATCTGCCCGACGTGCTCGCCCGTCTTGACGCCGCCGCGGCCGAGGACAAGGCGAAGGCGGCGGCCCTCGAAGCGGAGCGCGAGCGCCGGCTGCGTGAAGGCACGTATGACGAAGAGATCCGTGCGCGCGAGGCGGACCGCGAGGAGGAGGAAAAGAACCGTCACCGCGAGGATGCGGTGCGGCTCTATCAGCGCATCGTGCCGCTCCAGGAGATGATCCGGCGCGCCATCCGGCACGACAAGCCCGTCATGTGGACGAAGCTCGGGCGCTGAGGCGCCGCCCTGCCGGTCAGCTTTTCCAGAAAGCGCGGGTGAAGAGCACGAAGACCGTGAAGATCTCGAGTCGGCCCGCGAGCATGAGAAAGGTGAGAATGCCGAGCTGCAGGTCGGTGAGTCCCTGGAAGTTCCCCACCGGCCCCACCGCGCCCATGCCCGGGCCGAGGTTCGTGATGCTCGCGATCGACGCGGAGCACGCTTCGAGGAGCGGGGCGCCCGTGGCGAGGAGCGCGAGGGTGCCGCCCAGCGCCGAGAACGCCCAGAGGAGCGTGTAGGAGAGCACCGCGAAGGCGATCTTGTTGGAGATGTGCTTGCCGCCCACCGTGAGCGGCGTTACCGCGTTCGGATAGAGCAGGTGCGTGAACTCGCGCTGCGCTTGCTTGATGAGAATCATCACGCGGATCATCTTGAGGCCGCCGCCCGTCGAGCCCGCGCAGGTCGCCACGGCCGAGGAGAGGAGCAGGATGACCGGAAGCCCGAGCGGCCACACGGACCAGTCCACCGTCGCGAAGCCCGTCGTCGAGGCGACGCTCGTCACGGAGAAGGCGGCGTTCACGAACGCCTCGTAGAGGTTCGGATAGACGCCCTGCGCATAGAGCACGAGGGTCGCGAAGACGATGAGCACGGTGAGGAGTTCCACCCAGGCCTTCGCCTCGGGGTCGCGCAGATAGGCGAGCGGGTTGCGGCGGCGCCAGGCGACGAAGTGCAGCGAAAAGTTGCACCCGCAGATGAGCATGAAGACCACGGCGACGAGGTCCACCGCGTCGCTGCTGAAGTACCCGAAGCTCGCGTCGTGCGCGGCGATGCCCGAGAGGCTCACCGTCGTCATCATGTGCAGGATCGCGTCGCGCCAGTGCATGCCGGCGAAGTGGTAGGCGACCGCGCAGACGAACGAGATGCCGAAATAGATGAGGTAGAGCGCCCGGGCGGTCTCCGCGACGCGGGGCGTGAGGCGCGACTCCTTGAGCGGACCGCTCGTCTCAGCCTTCATGATCTGCGCGCCGCCGACGCCGAGGAGCGGCAGGATCGCCACGGAGAGCACGATCAGGCCCATGCCGCCTAGCCAGGAGAGGAAGCACCGCCACCCGTTGATCGAGTGGGGCAGGTGGTCGAGCCCCGTGAGGACCGTCCCGCCCGAGGTCGTGAGGCACGACATCGTCTCGAAGTACATCTCCGCGAAGCTCTTCCCGGGCATGTTGAGCAGCAGCGGAATCGTCGCGTAGGCCGCAATGAGCGCCCAGGAGAGCGAGACGAGCAGGAACCCGTGACGCGCGGTCATCTCGCGGCGGAAGGGCAGGAAGATGAGGAAGAGGAGCACGCCCGAGAGGGTCGTGACGCCCGCGCCCCAGAGGAAGTCCGTGACGGCACCGTCCGCCTCGGTCCAGCTGTAGGCGGCCGGCGCGAGCATCAGCGCGCCGAACGCGGCGAGCACCGGGCCGAGCGCGTTGAGCACCGGGAAGAGCAGCACCCTGAGCGTGTTGAGCATTTCCGCCGGACCTTCCTCAGAAGAAACCCACGTCCACCGCGAAGAACTCCTCGACGGTGGGGATCAGGCGCCGGTTGGGCACGAAGATGATGAGGCGGTCCTCGGGCTCGACCTCGAAGTCGAAGTCCGAGAGGAGCACCTTCGTCTCATCGCCGTCGCCGCGGATGAGCGCCGCGACGGTGCACCCCGCGGGGAGCTTGAGCGCGTTGAGCTTCCGGCCGACCACGCGCGAGCTCGAGCGGGTGCCGTGCGCGACGAACTCGATCGCTTCGGCGACGCCGTGGCGCAGCGAGTAGGCCGCGGTGACGTCGCCGCGGCGTACGTAGCGGATGAGCTCGTCCAATGCCGCCTGGGTCTGCGAGACCGTGACGTCGATGCGCGAGCCCTCGATCAGCTCGCCGTAGATGCGGCGGTTGACGAGCGCGATCGTGCGCTTGGCGCCGAGCTTCTTGGCGAGCAGTGCCGAGAGGATGTTGTTTTCATCGTCGTCCGAGAGCGAGATGAAGAGGTCGCAGCTCTCCACGCCCGCCGAGAGGAGCGTGTCCTCGTCGTCGAAGTCGCCGTCGAGCACCATTGCGCGTCCCTCGAGCTCGAGGGCGAGGTTTTCGGCGTCCCGGCGGTTCGCCTCGATCACGCGGATCGAGGTCGGTGCGGCGCCCGTGAGCTCGTCGCCCTCGGTGAGCGCCCGCACGATGCCGGAGCTCATCGCGGGGCTGCCCGCGATGATGAGGCTGCGCGTCGCGCTCGCGCGCCGGCGCATCTGCGTGGTGACGAGCCGCGCGTGGCGCGTGTCGGCGACGAAGATCACCTCGTCGCCCGCCTCAATCAGCGTGCGCGCATTGATCGAGAGGCACTGGTTGCGCCGGAAGAGCGCGGCGATGCGCGCGCAGGCGTGGGGGATGTGCGCATTGAGCTCGCTGATGGGGCCGCCCACCATGGGGCTGCCTTCCTGCGCCTTGACGGCGATGAGGCTCACTCGGCCGTCGGCGAACTCCTGCACCTGCAGCGCTTCGGGGATGTCGATGAGCTTCACGAGGTAGTGCGTGAGCGCCAGCTCGGGCCAGATGATGGTGGTCGCGCCGAAACCCTCCTCCTTGAGCAACCGCGGGTAGCCGCGCAGCTCCTCGTTGCGCACACGCGCGATGCGCGTCGGGATGTTGAAGATCCGCGAGGCGAGCAGGCACACGGCGAGGTTTGTCTCGTCGCTTGAGGTGACGGCGATCAGGATGTCGGTGTCGCTCGCCGAGGCCTCCTCGAGAAGCTTCGGCGAGAGTGCGTCGCCCACCATGCCGCGCAGGTCGAAGCGCGACTGCAGATAGCTGATGTTTTCCGAATGCTGGTCGACGACGGTGATGTCGTTCGCTTCGGAGACGAGGCTTTCGGCGACGGAGCTGCCGATTCGGCCTGCGCCGATGATGAGGATCTTCATGAAAGAAAAGCGCCGGCCGTCCTTGGAGGAGGAGGCCGGCGGCCGGCGGGTCGTCTACTTGTCGTTGAGGAAGTTGTCGAGCGTTGATCCGGTCGGGAGGCCGATGGCGCTGGCGCGTTCCGGGTCCGTGCTCTTTGAGGCGGCCCGGCTGCCCGCAGGGGGCAGGGACACCTCCGGACCGTCCAGCGGCCGCACCACCCGCACCTCCGTATTCCCGGACTGCGCGGAGGCGCGTGAGCCGCCCGTGCGCTCCGCCCGGCTGCGGGCCTCCTTGCGCAGTTCGTCGATGTTGAGGTCGAGCGCCCGGAGCTTGCGGTAGAGGTGCGTGCGCTCCATGCCGGCGTGGCGCGCGAGGTCCGCCATCGACTGGTGGATGTGCATGAGCACCGAGCGGAAGTAGGCGCGCTCGAACTCGAAGAGCACTTCGCGGTAGGGGCGGTTGAAGTCGAGCGTGAGGCCGTACTCCTTGATTTCGAAGACGGGCATGCGCAGGCGCGGCAGATCCGAGCGGCGGCGGGCGCGCTTGTTCTGCTGCTCCTCGGCGCGTGCGCGCTGGAGCATGGCCCACTTCGCGAGCGAGCGCTGAATCGAGTCGAGCAGGAGCCTCAGGGAGATCGGCTTTTCGATGAATTCGATCGCGCCGTTCTCAAGGGCCTGGTTTGCCTGTTCAAGGGAGCCGTGGCCGGACATGATGATGACGGGGAAGTCGAGCCTTCCGGCGTACTTCCACTCCTTGAGCAGCGTCAGACCGTCCGTGCCCGGCATCCAGATGTCGAGCAGGACCAGGTCGAAGTGACGTTCGGCGACGAGCTTGCGCGCCTCATCCGCATCCGCAGCGGCGGCGATGCGGTAGTTGTTTTCGATCAGAATTTCCGAAAGGATCTTCCGGATGCCGATCTCGTCGTCGACGATGAGGATTTCCGTCATGTTGCTTTGCTGTCGTCAGTGGGCGCCTGCGCCGCATTCCGAGGCTGGATTCCCCCAGGGGCGAGGTGTTCAAAAAGGATGTCGATCTGAGCGCCGAGAATGAGCACGCCCGTCGGATCCGTTCTGTTCGAGAGGCGGATGATTGCACGATGCTCGTCAAGAATCTTCTTGACCATGGGCAGGCCGAGGCCGGTGCCGGTGGGCTTGGTCGTGACGTAGGGCTCGAAGGCGCGCGCAAGAATATTTTCGCCGAAACCTATGCCGCTGTCATGCAGGTGCAGCCGCACGGCGCTCATCTCCCGCTCCGTCTTGATGCAGCGCGTCTCGATGACGATTTTCGGATCGCTGCCCTCGGCGGCGTCGACGCTGTTGGAAATCAGATTATGCAGTACCTGCCGGAGCTGCGCCGGATCGCCCTCGATGAGGGGAATGGACTTTTCCAGATCAAGCCGCAGGTCGATGCCGGCCTCATGGTAGAGTTGCGCGATGCCGAGAAGGAATTGGTTGAGGTCGAGCGGAGCGAGCTTCGCCTCGGGGAGCTTTGCGTACGCGCGGAAGTCGTTCACCATCTGCTTGAGTGCGTCCACCTGAGTCGTGATGGTGTTCACGGTGCGCTCGAGCATCTCCGCGTCCTTGTCGTCGGTGAGCTTGGGCTCGAGCCGGTAGACGAGCCGCTCGGCGGCGAGTTGGATCGGCGTGAGCGGATTCTTGATCTCGTGGGCGAGGCGGCGCGCGACTTCGCCCCAGGCGGTGGCGCGCTGCGCCTCGATGAGCTTCGAGACGTCGTCGAAGACCACGATCAGGCCCGAGCCGTCCTTGCCGAAGGGCATCTTCGAGATCTTCAGGTAGAGCGGCACGGTCTCCTCGCCCCGCTCGAGTTGGAATTCAAAGCCCGCGGTGTTCGAGTCCGGGCCGAACCCGAGGGAGAGCTGGGCGTTCCTCACCGCCGAGAAGAGCATCGGCTCGGCGTCGCTGAAGGACGCGCCGGCCGTGCACGTGCGCTCGCCGAGGATCCCGCGGGCGGCGTCGTTGGCGGTGACCACCCGGTCGTCGCGGTCGAGCACGACGACCCCGGAGGAGATGTTGGCGAGCACGCGCTCGAGGTAGGCCTGCGCCTGTTCGGCGCTGCGGCGCTGCTCGTCGATGATGCGCCGCGACTCGGCGAGCTCGCGGATCATTTGATTGAAGGACTGCGTGAGGACGTTGATCTCGCCGTTACCGGTGAACTCCTTGATCGGCTGGAAGTTGCCGTCGGCGACGCGCCGCGTGCCCTGTTCGAGCTGCAGCACCGGCGCGACCGTGCGGCGCGCGAAGGCGAGCGAAACGGCGAAGGCGCCGAGCGCGCCGAGGAGCATCACGAGGAAGAGCGTGCTCGCGTAGACGCTCTGGAGCGAGGCGCGCGAGAGCACGAGCGTCTGGTAGTCGCGGTAGCCCGCGACGAGCACGGCAGCGTTCTGCGCCGTCTCTTCGGCGACGGGCTGGATGATCTGCAGGTAGAGCTGCTGGCGGCGCATCTCAAGACCCGGCGTGCTCGTGAGCGGCACCGCGGCGGCGCCCCCCGTCGTCCGGTCATCGTTCTCCGGCGTGTTCTGGATGGGGACGATCACGCGGATGGAGAGCTTCCCTGAGCGCAGCGCGTCGTAGTTCTCAAAGTCGCCGTCGATCACGCTGTAGATGCCCGCCGTCTTCACGAGCTGGATCTGCGACGAGGTGGGCAGATCGGGCATGAGCACGTTGATGCGCGAACCCGCCGCGGCGACCGCCGTGCCGTTGGGCAGGAAGACGAGCGCCTCGAGCCCGGGGCGCCCTTCGAGGATGTGCAGCAGGTCCGTCATGATGAGCGAGGCGGGCGTGTTGACGAGCAGACCGGCGATGTTGCGTGCGGTCGCCTCGGCCTCATGCTGCTGCTGCGTGAGCAGTCCCCGGGTGATCGTCACGCCCGAGTCGAGCGCCTTCTCGACGCGCACGTCGAACCAGGAGTTGATCGAGCGCGAGATGAAGACCGAGGAGACGAAGTAGATGAGCAGGCACGGAACGAGCGCAAGGCCCGCCGCGGAGAGCGCAAGGCGGCACGTCATGTGCGCGCCGAACTCGCGGTTGCGCCAGCGCTGCCAGAGCCGCAGCCCCATCGAGGCGACGATTGCGAAGAGCACGACGGCGATCGCGCGGTTGACGACGAGCAGCACCGGGAACCACCGCTCGAAGAGCGTGGAGTCCGAGCTCGTTGCGGCGAGCATGAAGAGCGAGATGCACGCGAGGACGAGCGAGGCAATGAAGAGTCCGCGCAGCCAGGACGACATGCTCTATTCTCCGGCCGCCCTGCGGACGTCCTCGGGAATGGCGACGGGCTCCCAGCTGCTCTCCACCGTCCAGTCGCCCGAATCGTGGTTGGTCACCTGCATGGGCTTGGGGAGCTTGCCCGTGTCGAGCGAGAAGCGGATTTCGGCCTGATAGTTCGATCCGGCTGCCGCGTCGCTTGCGGCGACTCGCCAACGGCGGATGTTCTTGATGTAGGGCAGCGCCTCGTCGAGCGTGTCGAAGTTGAGCGAGATGCCGCTGTAGGAGACCGCGTAGCGGCGGGTGAGCGGATTGAAGGCGAGCCGGATGTTGAAGGTGCTCTCGGCGACGTCCTTGTTGAGCCAGTACCAGCGCTCGCGCGAGAGGCCGAACTCATACTTGAAGTAGAGCGCGATGCCGCGGTGCATGGCGTCGATGAGGGGCATCGGCAGGTCGAACTCGTAGTGCGCCTCGATGAAGAGCCCGGGCCGCTCGCCCGGTTCGTCGAGCGTGAGCGCCGCGCTCATGAGCTCCGCCTTCGCGGCCGAGGCCGGACCGGACGCCAAGAGCGCCGCGGAGAGGATCAGCGGCGCCGTGAGCTCGGCGAGGGCGGGGGCGCGGAGGCGTGGCATGCGGAGGACTTCGTGAAGCGGACTCACCGCTTCTCCAGAAGCGCGTAGAAGAAGCCGTCGTGAACGGCGGGCAGTTCGTCCGACGGCGACCAGTCGCCCGACTCCGTCGGAATCAGGCCCATCATACCTGCACCGTCCGCACGGAGCGGAACGAGGCGGGCGGCGGGGCGGCGCGCGAGGAACCCCTCGATCTGCCGCGGCCCCTCTTCGGGGAAGATCGAGCAGGTGCAGAAGAGAAGCTTGCCGCCGCGGCGCAGGCACGGCCAGAGCGCGTCGAGGAGGCGCTTCTGCTCGGCGGCGAGCCGCCGGATGTCCTCGGGCCGGCGCGACCAGGGCACGTCGGGCTGCCGGCGCACGATGCCGCTCGCCGTGCAGGGCGCGTCGAGGAGCACCGCGTCGAAGGGCTCGCCCGTCCACCACTCCTCCGTGCGGGCGGCGTCGGCCGCGCGGACCTCGGCCGAGAGGCCGAGGCGCGAAAGGGTCGAGCGGATGAGTTCGGCGCGCTCCGGATCCACTTCGAGCGCGGTGACGCGGCAGTCGGTGCGCTCCAGAATGTGCGCGGTCTTGCCGCCCGGTGCCGCGCAGGCGTCGAGCACCCGGTCGCCCGGAGCGACGGGCAGGAGATGTGCGGCGAGCTGCGTGCCCGCGTCCTGTACTGAGACGTCGCCCTCGGTGAAGCCGGGGATCTCCTGCACGGGCAGGGGCTTTTCCAGCAGCACCGCCTCAGGACCCACGCGGCGGGCGGCGATGCCCGCCGCCGCGAGCCGCTCGAGGTAGGCCTCGGGCGTGGTGCGGCGCACGTTCACGCGCAGCGTCATCGGCGCGTGGTGCGCGGCGATGGAGAGGATCGACTCCCACTCGTCCGGGTGGGCGGCGCGCACGCGCTCGATCCACCAGGCGGGCGCGTTGAAGCGCACTTCGGGCGTGCGGCGGCAGAGCGCGAGGAGCGGCTCGCGCTCGCGCAGGAAGCGCCGGAGCACGGCGTTGACGAGGCCGGCGAAGCGGGCGGTGCGCCGGCCCGCGCGGGCGGCGTTCACCGCCTCGCTCACGAGCGTGAAGTCGCTGTAGCGGCGGGCGACGAGGAGCGCGAGCGCCGCCTCGATGAGCCCGAGCACCGGACCGGGCGGAGGGCTTTCGAGGAGTCGGCGCGCCAGCGCCTCGACGAGCGCCTTGCTGCGCAGCAGGTCGTAGAGGATCGATTGGAGGGCGGCGCGGGCGTTTGGGGGCAGGTCGGCCGCTTCGGCGTCGAGCGCCGAGGCGAAGGAGGCGCCTTCGCGCATCCGGCGGCGCGCCTGCGCCGCGAGCGTGAGGAGCCGGCGCAGCGGGAGCTGCAGGGCGCGGCCTTCGCCGGAGGATTCCTTTTCGCGGGGATTGGTCATTGGAGCACCTCGCCCGTCCGGATACCGAGGCTCTGGAGAGCGGCGGGGGCGGGCATCCGGGGCTTGCCCGCGCGCTGCAGGACCGTCATGCTGAGCGCGCCGCGGCCGCAGGCGACCGTGAGGGCGCCGTCGGTGGAGAGCACCGTGCCGGGTGCGGCGCCTTCAGGCGCCTCGACGGCTTGTGCCGCCCAGACCTTGACGGGACTTCCGGCGTGTTCGAACTGCAGGCCGGGGAACGGCGTGAAGGCGCGCATGCGGCGCGCGAGGAGCGCGGCGTCCGCGGTCCAGTCGATGCGGCTCTCCGCCTTCATGATCTTGGCGGCGTAGAGGACGCCCGCTTCGCTCTGCGGCGTCGAGTCGAGTTCGTCCGCCTCCTCGAGCGCCTTCGTGAGGAGCTCCGCGCCGAGACGGGCGAGCCGCTCCGTAAGGGAGGCGGTCGTGTCGTCGGGGAGGATCGGCGTGCGCGCCTCGCGCACGACTGGACCCGTGTCGAGACCGAGCTCCATCTTCATCAGGCCGACGCCGGTTTCGGCGTCGCCCGCCTCGATCGCGCGGGTGATCGGTGCGGCGCCGCGCCAACGCGGCAGGAGGCTCGCGTGGATGTTGAGCGCGCGGATGTCGCCCCGGCGGCCGATGCCGCGGGCGCAGTCAAGCACGGCCTGCGGCAGGATGAGGCCGTAGGCGGCGACCACGAGGAGGTCGGCCTCGAGCGCGCGCAGGCGCTCGTGCATCAGGGGGGCGCCTTCGGGGTCCTTCTTCGCCGAGAGCGTGAGCGGCGTGGCCGTTTCGATCCCGAGCTCCCCGGCAAGGACCTTGACGGGGGACGGCGTGAGCTTCATGCCGCGGCCGCTCGGACGGTCGGGCTGCGTGAGGACGAGCGGGATGTCGTGACCGGCTGCGGCGAGCGCGCGGAGCGCCTCGGCGGCGAAGTCCGGCGTGCCGGCGAAGATGATTCTCATGATTCTGTCGGGAGGGGGAGTGAACGGTGCAATATTCTAAAAGCCCCGCGGAGTGGGGCCCCGGAACCGAGCGCCGAAGCGTATCACCGGGTAGGAGCGAGGCTGTGCAAGAGATGAAGTATTTCGACAACGGCGGCGTGCGCATCGCCTACCGGCGGTTCGGCGATCCGCTCGCGCCCGCCGTGGTGCTGCTCATGGGGCTCGGGCTCTCGATGGAGGCCTGGCCCGAAGGGATCGTGTCGGGGCTGCTCGCCGAGGGCTTTCAGGTGATCACGCCCGACAACCGCGACTCGGGGCGCTCCTCGCGCATGACGGCCTGGCGGGTGGGGCGCGGCGACGTCCTGCACGCCATCGTGCGCACCGTATTCGGGCTGCAGGTGACCGGGGAGTACGCGCTCGAGGACATGGCGTTCGACCTCGAGCGGCTGCTCGACCATCTCGGGCTGCGGCGCGTGCACGTCGGGGGCGTCTCCATGGGCGGCATGATCGCCCAGGTCTTCGCCTGCCAGTGTCCGAACCGGGTCGCCACGCTCACCTCGATCTCCTCGGCAGTGGGCAATCCCCGGACGGGGTTCGGGCGGCTGCGCGCCGTGGCGGCCGTCTCCGCTTCGGGCGACGCGGCGAGTCCTGAGGCGCTGCGGCGCCACTTCACGACCGTGCTCACGACGCTCGCCGGTCCCAGGTACCGGCCCGACGCCGCGGAGCTCGAGGAGGCGCTCAGCTCCGCGCCGCGGATCGGCTTCGACGCGGCGGCGACCCGCCGTCAGCTCGTCGCGCTCCTCGCGAGCGGCAACCGCGCGCAGGCGATGCGGCAGCTGCGCACGCCCACCCTCGTGATTCACGGCACGGATGATCCGCTGCTGCCCTTCGCCGCGGGCGAGGAGACCGCGCGGCTCGTCGCCGGCGCGAAGCTCATCCCCGTGGACGGCCTCGGGCACCAGTTGCCGCCGGCGCTCATGGGCACGTACGCGCGCTGGATCGCGACGCACTGCCACGCGCATCCGGCCTGAGGGGGCTCAGCGCGCGCGTTCCTGCTCCTTTTCCTTCTCCTTTTCGCGCTCCTCGCGGCGCAGCTTGCGCAGCTTCGTGCAGGCGCGCTGCTTCTTGAGCAGCGACAGGTGGTCGATGAAGACCACGCCGTCGAGATGGTCCAGCTCGTGCTGCACGCACACGGCGAGCAGCCCCGAGCAGTCGAGCTCGAAGGTCTTGCCGTCGGCGTTCTGCGCGCGCACGCGCACCTGCGCCGGGCGCTTGACGTGCTCGTAGAGGCCCTTGAGCGAGAGGCAGCCCTCCTCGTGGTCCTGCAGCTCCTCGCTCTTCTCGATGATCTCGGGGTTGCAGAGCACGAGGAGTCCCGTCTTGTCGTCGGTGACGTCGATCACGACGATGCGGCGCAGCACGCCCACTTGATTGGCGGCGAGGCCCACGCCCGGAGCGGCGTACATGGTCTCCGCCATGTCCGCGGCGAGGCGCTTGAGGTCCTCGTCGAAGACTTCGATGCGCTCGGCCTTCGCGGCGAGCACGGGATGCGGGTACTGTATAACGGGAAGCTTGGCCACGGATGCGCTCCTTCCCGGCGGGTCCGGGAGGACGAAGTATTTGAAAGGTCAAGGATTATAGCGGCGCCCCGTCCGTGCGCCGTCCTCATCAGGGAGAAGCGATGGTGCCCGACACCCTCAGCCAAGACGAAGCGGCCGCCTGGGTCGCGCTCTCGCTTGTTGATCGGCTCGACGTGCCCGCGGCGCTGCGGCTCATCCGCGCCTTCGGCGGCGTCGAGGAGGCGCTCGGCGCCCCGCTCACCGACCTCGCGCGCCTGATCGGCATGCCTGCGGCCGAAGGGGTGCGCGCGGCCGCCCGCGGGGCGCACGACGAGGAGGTCGAGGGAGCGCTCGCCTGGCTCTCGGACGTTAGGAACGCCCGGCTCCTCACGATCGCCGACCCGGACTTCCCCGGCGGGCTCGTCGCCGCGGGCGCCGCGCCGCTCGTCCTCTACGCCTGCGGTCCGGCGGAGCTTCTCGCGCGCCGTCCGCTTCTCGCCCTGTGCGGTACGGAGGACCCCGACGAAGAGGGACTGAGGAACGCGGAGGACTTCGGCCGGGCGGCGGCGAAGAGTGGTGCGGTAGTCGCCGCGCTGATGGCGCGGGGCGTCTCGGCCGCGGCGCTCTCCGGGGCGCTCTCCGCTCCCGGCGCGCTCCCTCCCGCGGCGCTCCTCGTCACGGGCTGCGCGCGGGCGATCCGCGGGCTCGAGGGGCTGCAGCGGCGAATTCTCGACGCGGGCGGGCTTCTGCTCTCGGCTGAGGCGCCCGGGAGCGGCCGCACGGAGGAGAGCACCGCGCGGGCCCGGGGGCTTCTCGCCGCGACCGCCCCCGTCTTTCTTCTCGTCGAGGCGTCCTTGGGCGACCCGTCCGTTGATGCGGCGCGCCGCGCCGCCGAGGCGGGCGCCACCGTGGGCGCCGTCCCGGGGAGCATCCACGCTGCGCTCGCCAAGGGCGGGAACCGGATCATCCGCGAGGGGGCGCTCCTCGTGGAGACCTGCGCGGATCTCGGGCTCGGCTAATCCGCATCGCCAAAAATGACATAATGCGCGTGCTTCAGGAACCGGCCCTGAACGCGCGGACACTTAAGAATTTACCCCGTGGACGCCGGGCGAAAGCATCCGTCGGGAGGAGTACAGAGTCATGGCTGTGACCTTGGTCATCGCAGAAAAGCCGTCCGTCGCCGGCGACATCGCACGCGCGCTGGGCGGCTTCAAGAAGGACGGCGACTTCTGGAAGCGCGACGACATGATCGTCGGCTCCGCCGTGGGCCATCTTCTCGAGATCAAAGCCCCCGAGGAATACGACGTCAAGCGCGGCCGCTGGTCCTTCGCCAACCTGCCGGTCCTGCCGCCCTATTTCGAACTGCAGCCGCTCAAGAAGTCCGAGGCCAAGTACGAGGGGCTCGCCAAGAAGATCCGCAGCCGCACCGTCACCGACATCATCAACGCATGCGATGCGGGGCGCGAGGGCGAACTCATCTTCCGCCACATCATTCAGGCGACCGGGACGATGAAGCCCATCCGCCGCCTGTGGCTGCAGTCGATGACGAAGGCGTCCATCCAGAAGGCCTTCACGACGCTGCGCACCGACGAGGAGATGAAGCCCCTCGAGGCCGCCGCCCGCAGCCGCTCCGAAGCGGACTGGCTCGTCGGCATCAACGGCACGCGTGCGCTCACCGCCTTCAACTCCAAGGAGGGCGGATTCTTCCTCACGACCGTCGGCCGCGTGCAGACGCCGACCCTCGCCATCGTCGTGGCGCGCGAGGAGGAGATCACGCACTTCAAGCCGCGCGACTACTGGGAGGTGCACGCCGAATTCCACGCTGCGCAGGGCACCTATGAGGGCGTCTGGATCGACCCGGACTTCACGAAGACGAAGGGCGCCCCCGCCGAACTCAAGGCCGAGCGCATCTGGAACGCCGCCGACGCGGAGGCGATCGTCGAGAAGTGCCGCGGCCGCGATGGTGTCGTCACCGAGACGAGCAAGCGCTCCACGCAGAGCTCGCCCGCGCTCTTCGACCTCACGTCGCTGCAGCGCGAGGCGAACAGCCGCTTCGGCTTCCCCGCCAAGATGACGCTCAACCTCGCGCAGCGCCTCTACGAGCGCTTCAAGGTCCTCACCTATCCGCGAACCGACTCGCGTGCGCTCCCCGACGACTACGCGCCGACGGTGAAGGAGACGCTCTCGCACCTGCAGAAGCTCGTCGCCTACGACGGCTTCGCCGCGCAGATCCTCACGAACGGCTGGGTGAAGCCGGGCGACAAGCGCGTCTTCGACAACAGCAAGATCTCCGACCACTTCGCGATCATCCCGACGGGCGAGATCCCGAAGGACCTCGACGAGCCCGAGCAGAAGATCTACGACCTCGTCGTGCGCCGCTTCATGTCGGTCTTCTATCCGCCCGCCGAATTCAACGTCACCACCCGCCGCACGGTGGTCGAAGGGGAGACCTTCCTCACCGAGGGCAAGGTGCTCGTGAAGCCGGGCTGGCTCGAGGTCGCGGGCAAGGTGGGCCGCACGCAGAGCGACCTCACGCCCGTCACAAACGGTGAGACTGTCCTCACGGAGCGCATCGAGACCACGGCCGACCAGACCCGTCCGCCCGCGCGCTACTCTGACGCGACGCTCCTCTCGGCGATGGAGTCCGCCGGCAAGAAGCTCGACGATGGCGAGCTGCGCAACGCCATGGCTGAAAAAGGCCTCGGCACGCCGGCGACGCGCGCCCAGACGATTGAGGGCCTGATCGAGCAGAAGTACCTGCGCCGCGAAGAGCGCGTGCTCGTGCCCAACGCCAAGGCCTTCCAGCTCATGCAACTCGTGCGCGGCCTGCGCATCGACGAGCTCACGCAGCCGCGGCTCACCGCCGAGTGGGAGTACAAGCTCGCGCAGATCGAGCGCGGCGAGGGCTCGCGCGACGCCTTCATGGCCGAAATCCGCGAGATGACGAAGAACATGGTCGCCGTCGCCAAGCAGTACGAAGGCGACAGCGTGCCGATCGTCAATCCGATCCACTTCAAGAACCGCTGCCCGGCCTGCGGCGGCGAGATCGTCGAGAACTACCGGCGCTTCGCCTGCACGAACCCCGCGTGCTACTTTTCGCTCCCCAAGCATCCCTCGGGGCGCGCGTTCGAGGCGGGAGAGGTCGAGGAACTTCTCGCCAACCACCGCATCGGGCCCCTCTCGGGGTTCGTGAGCCGCCGCGGCTTCCCCTTCGAGAGCGAACTCGTGCTCGCGAAGGATCCCGATACGGGCGAGTGGGGGCTGCGCTTCGAGTTTGAGGAGCGTCCCGAGATCGACGCGACCGAGCTCGCCTCGGCGCCGGTCGTGGGCGACTGCCCGCTCTGCCGCGGCCGCGTGGTGGACATCAACGACACCTACGTCTGCGAGCACGCCGTGAACGAACCGCGCACGTGCACCTTCCGCATGGGCAAGACCATCCTTCAGCGCACGATCTCCCACGAGGAGATCGCTACGCTGCTCGCCGAAGGGCGCACGCCGCTCATCAACGACTTCATCTCGAAGCGCACCAACCGGCCCTTCAAGGCCTACCTCGTCTGGGATCCGAAGAAGAAGACGGTCGGCTTCGAGTTCGAGAAGCGCGAGAAGGAGTCCAAGGAGGGCGAGGAGACGGCCGCCCCCGCAGAGGCCGCCGCCGAGGAGAAGAAGCCCGCGTGCCGCACGGCCGCGAAGAAGGCCGCCCCGGCGAAGAAGAGCTCGACCTCGACCCGCCGCAAGCGCGTCTCCGAAGAGTGACGGCGCTTCGGGCGCACCCATGAAAAATCCCGCGCGGCCCTACCGGCCGACGCGGGATTTTTTTCTTGAGCACGAGGGTCCCGAGAGATCAGCCGGCGTCGGCGGGCTTTTCCGCGGGCTTCTCCGCAGGCTTCTTCTTCGTGCGGGTGACGAGCACCTGATCGATCTTGTTGTTGTCCACGTCCATCACCTCGAACGTGTAGTCGGCGAGCACGACCTTGTCGGTGCGCTTCGGAATCTTGCGCAGCATGTACATCATGAAGCCCGCCACCGTCTCGTAGGCGCTGTCTTCGGGCAGCTCGTCGATCTCGAGCGCATGCTCGAGGTCGTCGATCGGCGTGGCGCCGTCCACGAGCCACGTGTCGTCGTCGCGTTGGATGATCTGCACGTCGTCCTCGTTCGTGACGAGGTCGCCCATCACCGTGGACATGATGTCGTTGATCGTGATGATGCCCACGACGAGCGCGTACTCGTTGAGGATCACCGCGAAGTCGGAGTGCGTGCGCTGGAAGACGTCGAGCACTTCGGAGAGCGTAAGCGAGTCGGGGATGAACTGCACGCCCTGCAGGAGCTCGGGGTCCTGGAAGACGATCGGGCGCTCCTCGAGCACGCGGCGCAGCAGGTGCTTGGAGTCCACGAAGCCCACGACGTGGTCGAGGTCCTTGTCGCAGACGAGGAAGCGGTTGTAGGGCACGGTGGCGATCTTCGCGCGGATGCTCTCGTCGGTCTCGTCGAGCGTGAAGTAGACGATGCTCTCGCGCGCCGTCATGGCCGAGGGAACGAGGCGGCTCTCCAATTCGAAGACGTTCTGGATCACCGTCTCCTCCTCGGGGGCGATCACGCCCGCCGCGGTGCCCGCGCCCACCTGCGCGAGGATGTCCTCGGAGGTGATGGTCTCCTGGCGCTTGGTGGGCATGCCGAGCGAGCGGATGCAGGCGTCCGAGAGGCGCTCGAGCACGAAGACGATCGGGCGGAGCAGCTTGATGATGACGTTCATCGGGCGCACGACGAACATGGCGATCACCTCGGGACGGGCGATCGCGAGGCGCTTGGGCAGCAGGTCCGCGAAGATCACGAAGAGCGCCGTGGCGATGATGAACGAGAGGATGAAGCTCACGTTGCCCATGTCCCGGCCGGGGAGAACCTCCGCGAACAGCCAGGAAAAGAAGGGCGAGAAGGCCGCGTCGCCGATCACGCCGCCGAGCAGCGCCGTGGCGTTGATCATCACCTGCAGGGCCGAGAAGAACTGTCCCGGATGGGACTGCAGTTCAAGCACCATCGCCGCACGTCGGTCTCCGTCGTCGGCGAGCGTCTGCAGGCGCGTCTTCGACGCGGATGCGAGGGAGATCTCGGCGGAGGAGAAGAAGGCGCTGAGCACGACGAGGCACATCAGGCCGACGACTTGCGGCAGGGAATTCATAGGCAGGATAGGCAGGAGCAGGGTTGTTGATGGAGGCGTCCGGCGGCGAAGGAGGACCGCCTGGATTAGACGCAGATCGTGAATTTTAGCATGAATGGACTATTAACCACCTGTTTTTTGGCGGTATTTTATGTCCGTCGGCCTCCGAACCGTCCGCCTCCCGGAAGAACTCCAGAGCGGCGCGCCCGGGCGCGCCGGCGCCGTTTCCTGTGTACACTCGCACGACCGGCCGTTCATCCGCTCCTGCGGGAGCGGACGCGCGGATCCGCCGCCGTGCCGCCGTGCCGGATGGCACCTTGAACTGGACTTCGCCTCGGAACGGAGTCCGCCGGACCGGACGCTCCGGCCCGCACACGATCAGGAAGAAAAAATGAAGATCAAGCTTCTCTCCGCCGCCGTCGCCCTCGCGGCCTGCGCCGCCGTCGCCCCCGCCCATGCGGGTGCCACGCTCGACAAGATCAAGGCGAGGGATCAGCTCGTCTGCGGCGTCAACACGTCCGCTCCGGGCTTCTCGAGCGCCGACAGCCAGGGCCGCTGGCAGGGCCTCGACGTCAACACCTGCCGCGCCGTCGCCGCTGCGGTTTTGGGCGACGCCGACAAGGTGAAGTACGTTCCGCTCTCCTCGACGCAGCACATGGCCGCGCTCGCCTCGGGCGAGATCGACATGCTCGCGCGCAACACGACCTGGACGATGACGCGCGACGCGGGCACGGCGAACGTCTTCGTCACGGTGTCCTACTACGACGGCCAGGGCTTCATGGTTCCGAAGTCCCTCGGCGTGAAGAGCGTGAAGGAGCTTGACGGCGCCACCGTCTGCGTGCAGACGGGCACCACCACCGAAAAAACCACGGCCGACTACTTCCACTCGCACGGCATGCAGTACAAGACCGTCGTCTTCGACACGACCGAAGCGACGCAGAGCGCGTTCCTCTCGGGCCGCTGCGACGTCTACACGACCGACATGTCCGACCTCGCGGGCGTGCGCACCATCGCCCAGGACCCCTCGAAGTTCGACATCCTCCCCGAGACGATCTCCAAGGAGCCCCTCGGGCCGGCCGTGCGCCGCGGCGACTGGGAGTTCTTTGAGATCGTGCGCTGGTCCTTCATGGCCTTCCTCGGCGCCGAGGAGCTCGGCGTGACGCAGGCGAACGTCGATGAGATGCGCAAGACTTCGAAGAACCCGAACGTCATGCGCCTCGTCGGTTCGGGCGAGGACATGGGCCGCATGCTCGGCCTGGACAAGGACTGGTCCTACCGTATCATTAAGCAGGTCGGCAACTACGGCGAATCCTGGACGAAGTACTTCGGTCCGGCCACGCCGCTCAACCTGCCCCGCGGCATGAACAAGCTCTGGACGGACGGCGGCCTGATGTACGCCATGCCGATCCGATAAAATGAGGCGGCGTCCGCCGCCGCTAGGCCGGGGCGGATCTCGTTTCCGGGGCTCCAAGCCGTCAGCAGCTTGGGGCCTCTTCGCTTTTCCTCCTCCCGCAGTCCATGTTTGCCAGAGACTCCTTCAGCATCGTGCCGGGCGACCAGGCCTGGATCGAGCGTGAAAAGGTGCGCCGCCGGCGCGAGTACACGCTCCAGGCCGCGCTGATCCTCCTTCTCGTCGCCTTCGTCGCCGTGCTTGCGGCCAACGTCGAGGCGAACCTCGCAGCGAAGAACATCAAGAGCGGCTTCGGCTTCCTGATGAACCGCGCGGGCTTTGAGATCAGCGACCAGCTCGTCGTCTACTCCGCGAACGATCCGCTCTGGAAGGCCTTCTTCGTCGGCATCCTCAACACGCTGCGCGTCTCCGCCCTCACGATCGTCACGGCGACCGTGCTCGGCGTCGTGGTGGGCCTCATGCGCCTCTCGCGCAACGGCATCGTGCGGCTCCTCGGCGCCGCGCACGTCGAGGCGTACCGCAACATTCCGCTGCTCGTGCTTCTCCTCGCGCTCTACCTCGCCGTGACGGAGCTTCTGCCGGGCGTGCGGCAGGCCTTCCATCTGGGCGACTGGGTCTTCCTCTCGAAGACCGGGCTCCTCTACGCGGTGCCTCAGGCGCCTTGGGCGGCGGGGGCCGCGGCCGCCGCCGGACTCGTCTTCGCCTGGATCGCCGCGCGCCTCGTGCGGCGCCGCGAGACCGGGCTCGTCGCGACGACGACGGGCATCGTCGTCTTTGCGCTCGCCTTCGTGGCCGTTTGGGCCGCCTGCGGCGCGCTCTTCGGCTGGAACCATCCGCGGGCGACGCGCTTCTCCATGTCGGGCGGCGCGCAGCTCACGCCGGAATTCCTCACGCTCTGGCTCGGCCTCACGCTCTACAGCTCGGCGATGATCGCCGAGGTGGTCCGCGCGGGCGTCCTCTCCGTGCGCCCGGGACAGTGGGCGGCCGCGGCCGCGCTCGGCCTGCGTCGCACCGAGACGGTGAGCTACGTGGTCTTCCCGCAGGCGATGCGCCTCATCGTTCCGCCGCTCTCGAGCCAGTACATGACGCTCACGAAGAACTCCTCGCTCGCCGTGATGGTGGGTTATCCGGACCTCGTGAACGTCGGCACGACCGTGATGAACGTCACCGGGCAGTCGCTTGAGGTGATCTGCCTCATCATGGCGGTCTACCTCACCGTGAACCTCGTCATCTCGCTCGTGATGAACCGCTTCAACGCGCGCATCATGCGCGCGCCGCAGTAAAGGAGTCCGACATGCCGGAAGTACAGGTTGTGGGCGTGCCGGGCGGAGTCCTCGAGCGGATCCGCAGCAGCTGCTTTTATTCGATTCCCGCCGGGATCGTCTCGGTCGTTCTCGGCGCGGCGGTTCTCCTCGCGTGCGCCTGGGTCTTCAAGTGGGCCGTCTGGGACGCCGTCTGGCAGGCCGACCTCGACGCCTGCCGGCGCGCTTCGGGCGCCTGCTGGGGGTTCGTCGCCGAAAAGTGGCGCCTCATCATCTTCGGGCGCTTCCCCTATGAGCTGCAGTGGCGTCCGGCCGTCGCCACCATTCTCATCGTGCTGATGCTCTGCGTCACCGCGCTGCCCGCGCTCTGGACGCGCCGCGGCGCGCGGTTCATCCTCTGGGGTTGGGTTGCCGCCTTCGCGGTCTTCTTCACGTTGATGACCGGCGGCGTCTTCGGGCTCGAGCCGATCAGCACGGACATGTGGGGCGGCCTTCCGCTCACGGTGATCCTCACGCTGCTCGGCATGGCGGCCTCCTCGCCGATCGGCATCCTCCTCGCGATCGGGCGCCGCAGCCGGCTGCCGATCGTCTCCGCGCTCTCCACGGGCTACATCGAGCTCGTGCGCGGCGTGCCGCTCATCACGGTGCTCTTCGTCGCCTCCTTCGTCTTCCCGCTCCTGCTGCCCGAATGGCTCAAGGCGGACGCTTTCTGGCGCGTCGCCGTCGGCATCACGCTCTTCCAGGCGGCCTACACGGCCGAGACGGTGAGGGGCGGTCTGCAAACCATTCCCCGGGGGCAGTTCGCCGCCGCGCGCTCGCTCGGCCTCACCGAGCGGCAGTGCTACGTGCACGTCATCCTGCCTCAGGCTCTGGTCGCGATCATCCCGGCCTTTGTCAACAGCCTGCTCTCTTGCTTCATGGACACTTCGCTCGTGATGGTCGTGTCGATGTACGACCTCACGGGTAGCCTCAAGCTCGCGTTGGGCGACGCGCACTGGCGCCCCTACTTCATCGAGGGCTACGTCTTCATCGCGCTCGTCTACTTCTCCTCGAGCTTCATCATCTCGCGCTACAGCCAGTGGCTCGAGGGGCGCCTGCGCGGACCGCAGCGTCGCTGAATCTTTTGAACGGACACCATTGCGTCATGAAGTTTCACGAACACATCATCCGCGCCTCCATTCCGGAGCTTCCCTTCCAGCTCACGCGTGAAGCGCTCGCGCGCGGCATCGCCGGCTTCGCCCGGCATCCCGAGCACTACATCGAGGAGGTGAGCGGCTCGCGCATCACCTCGTCCGAGACGGTCGGCGCCGAGCCCGGGTCAGTCGTCTTCGGCCGGGAGATCCGCTTCGGCGCGCTCGTCTTCGAGGAGCGCATCGAGCTCACCGCCGCGGGTGACTACCGCGCGCACGTCGAGGCCGACGGCCCGCGGCCCGCTTCTGACTTCACGATGACCATCGAGGAGCCCGAGCTGGGCTCGCTTTTCGTGCGCTTCACTTATCACGAGGACCGGCCCGAGGCGCCCGAGACGTCGCTCGAAGAGCGTCAACTCGCGCAGCTGCGCCGCCTCGCCTACGAGAGCAAGGACCGCAGCATCCTCTCGAAGATCCTCGAGGATCTCATCGAGGAGCACGCCTCCGGCCGTCCGGCCTGAGCGCTCCCCCAGGCACTCCCTTCGAAGGCCTTGCGCCTTCATCGTCAACGCGCCCGCAGGAGGTCCGCCCTCTCGGGCGCTTCTTGTCCTCCGCAACACCCGCACGCATCCATGACAGAAATGCTTCCCGCGCGCATCTGCGCCCGCATCGCCGAAGAGATCTCCTGCCGGCCGCATCAGGTGGAGGCCGCCGCCAGACTGCTCGACGACGGCGCCACCGTTCCCTTCATCGCCCGCTACCGCAAGGAGGCGACGGGGGGACTCGACGACGCGCAGCTGCGCACGCTCGAGGAGCGCCTCGTCTACCTGCGCGAGCTTGAGGACCGCCGCGGCGTCGTGCTCGCCGCCGTCGAGACGGCCGGCAAGCTCACCGACGAACTGCGCGCCTCGATCGAGGCGGCCGACACGAAGCAGACCATCGAGGACCTCTACGCGCCCTACAAGAGCCGCCGGCGCACGCGCGCCGTCATCGCCCGCGAGGCCGGGCTCGAACCGATCGCCGACCGGCTTCTCGCCGACCGCTCGCTCGATCCCGCCGCCGAGGCGGCCGCCTTCGTCAACGCCGAGGCGGGCTTCGCCGACGCCGCCGCGGTGCTCAACGGCGCCCGCGACATCCTCGCCGAGCGCTTCAGCCTCGACGTCGAGGTGCGCGAGGCGCTGCGCGCCTTCATGGCGAACCGCGGCGAACTGGTGAGCCGCGTGGTCGAGGCCGAAAAGGACAAGGCGGAGAAGTTCCGCGACTACTTTGACTACCGCGAACGGCTCGACAAGATCCCCTCGCACCGCGCGCTCGCCGTTCTGCGCGGCCGCCGCGAGGGGTTTCTCTCCGTCGCCGTGGAGCTCTCGCCCGAGGAGGAGGCGCTCACGCCCCATCCGGCCGAGGCGCGGCTCGCCGACGCGCTCGGCATCCGCCGCACGGGGCGAGCCGCCGACGAGTGGCTCCTCTCGGTCGTGCGTTGGACGTGGCGCGTGAAGTCGCGCCTCGCCATTGAGACGGACCTGCTCGAGGAGCTTCGCGAGCGCGCCGAAGACACGGCGATCACCGTCTTCGGCGACAACCTGAGGGATCTGCTTCTCGCCGCCCCTGCGGGGCACCACACGGTCGTGGGGCTCGATCCGGGCTTCCGCACCGGTGTGAAGACCGCGGTGATCGACGCCACGGGCCGCGTGCTCGCCCACGACGTGCTGATGATGCACCGCTCGGAAGGCGAGAAGGAGACGGCCAAGCTCAAGCTCGCCGCCCTCGTCACGCGCTACAAGGCTGCCTTCGTCGCGATCGGCAACGGCACGGCGAGCCGCGAAACCTCCGCCGTCGTGGGCGAGGTGTTCCGCGAGCATCCTGAGGCGAAGTGCGTGCGCGTCATCGTGAGCGAGGCGGGCGCCTCGGTTTACTCCGCTTCGGAGCTCGCGGGCGAGGAGCTCCCCGGACTCGACGTGAGCTACCGCGGCGCCGTCTCGATCGCGCGCCGCCTGCAGGATCCGCTCGCCGAGCTCGTCAAGATCGACCCGAAGGCGATCGGCGTCGGTCAGTATCAGCACGACGTGGACCACCAGAAGCTCGAGCGCCGTCTCTCGGCCGTGGTCGAGGACTGCGTGAACTTCGTCGGCGTGGACGTCAACACGGCGAGCCCGCAGCTCCTCTCGCACGTGGCGGGCCTCACGCGCCGCGTCGCGCAGGAGATCGTCGCCTACCGCGAGGCGAACGGCGCCTTCCGCGACCGGGAGGCCCTGAAGTCGGTGCCCTATCTCGGCGCCGCACGCTTCCTGCAGGCGGCGGGCTTCCTGCGCATCCACCGCGGCGCCAACCCCTTGGACGGCACGGGCGTGCATCCTGAGTCCTACGGCCTCGTCGCGCGCATGGCCCGGCAGCTCGGCCTCGGGAGCGTGCGCGAACTCATGGGCAACGAGGCGCTGCTGCGCCGCATCCGCCCGCAGGACTTCGCCGACGACAAGTTCGGTGCGCCCACGGTGATCGACATCATCCGCGAGCTTGAGAAGCCCGAGCGCGATCCGCGCGCGGAGTTCAAGACTGCGGAGTTCAAGGACGAGATCCAGACGATCGAAGATCTGCGTCCGGGCATGAAGCTCGAGGGCGTCGTCAACAACGTCGCCGCCTTCGGCGCCTTCGTGGACGTGGGCGTGCACGTCTCGGGCCTCGTGCACGTCTCCGCGCTCGCCGACCACTTCGTCAAGGATCCGCGCGACGAGGTGCGCGTCGGGCAGGTCGTGCGCGTCACCGTCCTAGACGTGGACGTGCCGCGCCAGCGCATCTCGCTCTCGATGCGCTCGGACGGCGCGGCCGGTCCCCAGCCGGGCGCGGCGCGCGGTGCGCGTCGGGGCGGCAGGAAGGAGGATGCCGGCAAGCCCTCGCAGACGGCGCTCGGCGCCGCCTTCGCCGGCTTGAAGCGCGGCCGATGAAGCGGCGAAGCCCCCGGAGCGCCGCAGCGCGGTCCGGGGGCTTCGCCTTCAAAAGGGAGGCCAAGCGGGGACGTCAGTCCTGCTTCTCTTCGATCTGCGCTTCGTGGGGTTCGGGTTCGGGGGTGCCGCTCACCCAGCGTTCACCGAGCTCCATGAGCGCGTTGAGGATGATCGCGCCGAAGGTCGCCGTGCCGATGCCGCCCAGGGTGAAGTTCCCGAGGTGGATCGTGAAGTCGCCCGCACCGAGGATGAGCGTCACGGCGGCGACGATCAGGTTGCGGTTGTCGCCGAAGTTGACGTGGTTCACCACCCAGACGCGGGCGCCCGCGACGGCGATCAGGCCGAAGACCACGATCGAGGTGCCCCCGAGGATCGGCTGCGGAATCGTCTGGATCACGGCGCCGAACTTGGGCGAGAAGCCGAGGATGATCGCGAAGACCGCGGCGACCGGGAAGAGCAGCGTCGAGTAGACGCGCGTCGCGGCCATCACGCCGATGTTTTCGCCGTAGGTCGTCACGCCCGTGCCGCCGAAGCTCGCCGAGAACATCGTCGCGATGCCGTCGCCGAGGAAGGCGCGGCCCATGTACGGGTCGAGGTTGCGGCCCGTCATGGCCGTCACCGCCTTGATGTGACCGAGGTTCTCGCCCACGAGGATGATCACCACCGGGGCGATGAGCGTGATCGCCGAGGTCGTGAAGACCGGGGTCTCAAAGTGTGGAATGCCGAACCAGGCCGCCTCGCCGATCTTGGCGAAGTCGATCGGCGCGCCGAGGCCGAGGCCGTTCGTGAGCACGGCGTAGATCGCGTAGGAGAGGCCGAGGCCCACGAGGATGAGGAGCTTCTGCACGAGGCCGCGCGTGTAGACGGCCACGCCGCCCACGCAGATCACGGTGAGGATGGCGATCCAGGCGTCGAAGTCCGTCGGACCGACGCTCTTGACGGCCGTCGGGGCGAGGTTGAGGCCGATCACGGCGACCACGGCGCCGGTGACCACGGGCGGCATGAGCCGCTCGATCCACTTCACACCCGTGCTCATGACGATCAGGCCGACGGCGCAGTAGATGAGGCCGCAGACGATGATGCCGCCCAGGGCGACCGGGATGTTCGGGTTGTGGCCGGAGCCGGCGACGTAGCCCGTCGCCGCGATCACCACGCCGATGAAGGCGAAGGAGCTGCCGAGGTAGCTCGGTACGTGCCCGCCCACGAGCACGAAGAAGATGAGCGTGCCGAGGCCGCTCATCAGAATCGCGAGGTTCGGGTCGAAGCCCATGAGAAGCGGCGCGAGAACGGTGGAGCCGAACATGGCGACGACGTGCTGCACGCCGAGCGCGAGCGTCTGCCCGGCCGAGAGACGTTCGTCGGGCGCGATGATGCCGGAAGTCTTCAGCTTCCAGGAGGGGAAGTAGCTCATCGAAAGTAATCCTCTGATGCGGATGCACAAACGGCTTCATTCTAATGACGCCGGTAACGAATTGTTTCGTGCGGTCCCGCACGACTTCTCGGGGCGCCGCCCGGGCGCCCCGTTCGCCCGGAACCCGCGGAATTTGCGACTAAAATGAGCGCCTTTCCCCTCCCGGCGCCCTCCGCAGGCGCCGGACAAACCTCCTTTTCTCGCTCTCCACGCATGACGAGTCCCAATCCGGCGCTCGTGCGGGACGTTGCAGAACGCCGCACCTTCGCCATCATCTCCCACCCTGACGCCGGCAAGACGACGCTCACGGAAAAACTTCTGCTTTTCGGCGGCGCCATTCAGATGGCCGGCGCCGTCAAGGGCCGCAAGGCCTCCCGCCACGCCACTTCGGACTGGATGGAGGTCGAGAAGCAGCGCGGCATTTCGGTGACGAGCTCGGTGATGCAGTTCCATTACCGCGACCACGTGATCAACCTGCTCGACACCCCGGGCCACGAGGACTTCTCGGAAGACACCTACCGCGTGCTCACGGCCGTCGATGCGGCGGTGATGGTGATCGACGCGGCCAAGGGCGTCGAGGCGCAGACCATCAAGCTCCTTGAGGTCTGCCGCATGCGCCGTACGCCGATCATCACCTTCATCAACAAGTTCGACCGCGAGGTGCGCGATCCGCTCGACCTGCTGAGCGAGATCGAGCACGTGCTCAAGCTCCAGTGCTGCCCGATCACCTGGCCGATCGGCATGGGCAAGACCTTCAGAGGCGTCTTCTCGCTGCTGAAGAACCACCTCGTGCGCTTCACACCGGGCGAGGACCGCCTGACGGCCGACCGCGAGCTCATTGAGGGGCTCGACAACCCCGAGCTCGACGAGCTCTATCCGATGGAGATGCCCTACGTGCGCGAGTCGATCGAGCTCGTCGAGGGCGCGACCGAACCCTTCTCGCTCGAGAAGTTCCTCGCGGGCGAGCAGAGCCCGGTCTTCTTCGGTTCCGGCGTGAACAACTTCGGCGTCGAGGACGTGCTCAACGCCCTCGTGGACTGGGCGCCCGCGCCGCAGCCGCGCGACGCCGGCGTGCGCATGGTCGAGCCGACCGAGACGCCCTTCACCGGGTTCGTCTTCAAGATCCAGGCCAATATGGATCCGCGCCACCGCGACCGCATCGCCTTCTTCCGCGTCTGCTCGGGCCGCTATCAGCCCGGCATGAAGGTGAAGCACTGCCGCGAGGACCGCGAGATGAAGATCCCCAACGCGCTCACGTTCATGGCGCAGGACCGCGTCATCATGACCGACGCGGTGGCGGGCGACATCATCGGCATCTACAACCACGGGCAGCTGCACATCGGCGACACGCTCACCGAGGGCGAGCGTCTGCAGTTCACCGGCATCCCGAACTTCGCGCCGGAGCTCTTCCGCGCCGCGCGCAGCAAGGACCCCTTCAAGGCGAAGCAGCTCCAGAAGGGCCTGCAGGAGCTCGGCGAAGAGGGCGCCATTCAGGTCTTCACCGGCGAATTCGGCAACATCCTCCTCGGCGCCGTCGGCCAGTTGCAGTTCGAGATCGTCGCGCAGCGCCTCGCCGACGAGTACAAGGTCGATGCGCTCTACGAGTCCACCGACGTCTCGACGGCGCGCTGGCTCTCGTTCCCCGACGACAAGACCAAGCGCGAGTTCGAGGCCGAGCAGGGCGCGCGCCTCGCGACCGACGTCAACGGCAACCAGGTCTACCTCGCCACGTCGATCTACAACCTCGAGACCACGATGAAGCACTGGCCTCAGGTGACGTTCCACACGACGCGCGAGATGAACCAGACGTTCTGACGTCCCGCAGCGGTTCCTGAAGACGAGAAAGCCCGGAGTGATCCGGGCTTTCTTCTTTTGAGCGGCCTGCTGAGGGCTACTTCGCGAGCGCCGCGCGGTAGGCGGCGAGCGCCTCGGGGTGGCAGGAGAGCACGCGCTCGAGGTGTCCGCGCAGATAACAGATGGCGAGGCCGTAGTTCGTCATCGGCACACCCTGCGCCTTGGCGCGGCGCAGCCGCATGAGCATGTGGCGGCGCGTCACCACGCAGCCGCCGCACTGAATGAGCACGGCGTAAGGCCTGAGGTCGTCGGGGAAGTCCTTGCCGACCGCCACTTCGATCTCGAGCTTTCGGCCGGTCTTCTCACGCAACCAGCGCGGGATCTTGAGCCGGCCGATGTCGTCCTTCTGCGGGTGGTGGCTGCACGTCTCGCAGATGAGCACGCGGTCGCCGTCCTTGAGCCGAGCGAGGGCCGCGGTGCCCTCGGCGAGCGCGATGAGGTCGCTCTTGGCGTAGGCCATCTGCAGCGAGAACGTGGTGAGCGGAATCGATTCGGGTGTCTGGCGCACGACGTCGTCGATCGCCTGCGAGTCCGTCATCACGAAGGCGGGCGGACGCTTCAGCTCCGCGATCGCCTCGGCGACGCGGTCCTGCTGCACGACGACGACCTTGGCGTGCGCGTCGAGGAGTTCGCGGATCGCCTGCACCTGTGGCAGGATGAGGCGTCCCTTCGGGGCGCCCGAGTCGATCGGCGTGACGAGCACCGCCGTGTCGCCGGCGTGCGCGAGGTCGCCCGCGAGCGGCCGGTCGGGCTCGGTGTCGTCCTCGACGAGCCGGATGATCGCTTCGCGCAGCGCGTCGATGCCGGTGCGCTCGCGCGCGTCGGTGACGACGACGGGGATCCCGAGGGCCTTCGCTTCGGCGAGCACGGCCTCCGAGGGCGGCGTGACGCCCGCCTTGTTGAGCACGAGCACGGCGGCCGTGCCGAGGCGGCGGGCCGTCGCGACGAGGTCGCGGTCGTCGGCTTCGAGCCCTGCGGCGGAGGCGATGATGAGCGCGACGTCCACCCATTCGAGCACGGTCTTGGAGCGCTCGACGCGCGCGGCGCCGAGTTCGCCCACGTCGTCCACGCCCGCCGTGTCGATGAAGACCACCGGGCCGATCGGCGCAAGCTCGCAAGCCTTCTCCACCGGATCGGTGGTGGTGCCCGGAACGTCCGAGACGATCGAGATGTGTTGGTTGGTGAGCGCGTTGGCGAGCGAGCTTTTGCCGGCGTTGCGCCGGCCGAAGAGGCCGATGTGGATTCTGAGTCCCTTGGGCGTGTCGAGCATGGTTGGGTTTCCTCCAAACGTCGCCGGGCGGATCTTGGCGTGCGTGTTTTTTGGGTTGTTCCGGCGACGCACTTTAGAAAAAAGGCCGGATGCGTGCATCCGGCCTTCTTGACTTGGAGCAATCCTCCGCGGGGGATTACTTCTCGATGTTCGTGCGGATCACGTCGCGCTCGAACCAGACGGGCGCGTGGTGTTCAGCGGCTTCCACCGAGATGGTGCCCGGGCCGAGGCGCCAGATGCCCTTGAAGTGGGACATCGAGAGCAGCGCGAGCGGGATGTGGGCGCACACGACGAGGATCGAGATGATGATCGAGCCCCAGACGTGGAAGTAGAACGTCAGGAAGTAGACGAGCTTGCCGGTGACCGGCGCGCCGATCCAGAGGAGCCAGCCCGTCACGATGAGGGCGGCGATCATGCCCATGAAGAGCAGATACGAGGCCTTCTGGCCGCCGTTGTAGCGGCCCTGCGGCGGAACGGTCTCCGGCCCGAGGGGGATGCCGAAGAAGCGGCGGGGATAGTTGCCGAAGTTGAGGAACCAGCGCAGCGTATTGCGGTCCCACTCCAGGCAGGCGCGCATGATGAGCGCGAAGCGGTCCGGAGCGATGACGATGAAGCCGAGCAGATTGAACGTGAACACGGCGCCGAGGATCAGGTGGGCGAGCATCGTCGCTTCGGCAGCCTCGTCGGAGGGGTTGCAGAAGTAGACGTACACGCCCGTGAAGAGCAGCGCGAACCAGGTGATCGCGTTCACGGAGTGGAAGACCTTGTCCGGCGCATGGAAGCGCAGGATGCGGTCGTTGGGGGCGGCGGCGGAGATATTAGACATGAGCAGCCTCCGTCATGGCGAGCATGGAGCGGGAGTAGTAGTGCGTATGGAGCAGTTCGTGCATCGTGTGATCCACGGGCTTGGCCTTCATGTCCTTGTAGACGGACATGACCACCTTGTTCTGGTGGGAGGCCGTGAGGCCCATCGCCTGGCAGAGCTTGTCGTCCTTGTAGAGGCCGGCCTGACGGGCGAGGATGATGGAGTTGCGGCGCGCGACCATGTCGCCGATGGCCCAGCCGCAGACGACGGCGGCGCCGACGCACAGGCCGCTCACCTTCAGAAAGCCGCGGCGGCCGAGGATCAGGGCGGCGGGGCGTTCTGCGTAGGAATAGTTTTCAGAGAGCATTTCTTCTCGAACCTCAGTCAGGAATTAGACGCGCAGGGGGAGCGGGGTGGTGGGCTTGAGCCAGGCCGTGCCGGTCGACTGGACCGGCTGGCCGCCGCCGTTGACGCAGCCGCCCGGGCAGTTCATCACTTCGATGAAGTGGTAGCGGTTCTTGTCGACGCGAACGCGGTTGAGGACTTCCTTGAGGCCCTGGTTGGCGCCGTTGACGACGCAGACGCGGACTTCAAAGATCTTGCCGCCGAGCGCCTTGACGGGCACCGGGATCGTCGCTTCGACGATGGCGTTGTTGTGGCCGCGGACGACTTCGATGTCGCCCTTTTCGAGCTCCTTGCCCGAAAGCGCGAAGTAGGCCGTGCGCAGCGCCGCCTCCATCACGCCGCCCGAGCAGCCGAAGATCGTGCCCGCGCCCGTGTAGACCTCAAGCGGAGCGCGCTCGCGGGTCTTGGGCATGGTGAGCGGATTGATGCCCTTGCGGCGGAAGAGCTCGGCGAGGTCGCGCGCCGTGAGGGACGCGTCGATGTCCTGGAAGGACGGGGTGTCGGCCGGGATCTCCTTGTTTGCGACGAGCCAGCGCCAGGCGGAGTTCATCTCGGGGCGGGAGGCCTCGAAAATCTTCGCCGTGCAGGGCGTGCAGGAGACGAAGTACACCTTGCGCGGATCGCACTTGAGGATGTACTTGGCGGCCCAGGTCTTGGCGAGGGTGCCGCCCATCTGCAGCGGGGACTTGGCCGTGGAGAGGTGCGGGAGCATGTCGGCGGCGTACGTTTCGGCGTACTTCACCCAGCCCGGGCAGCAGGAGGTGAAGTGCGGGAACGGGTGCTTGCCTTGTTCGTCCACTTCCGGACCACGTTCGCCGAGGATCCAGTACTGGACCTTCTTCACGAACTCCGTGCCTTCCTCAATGATCGTCTGGTCGGCCGTCGAGTTGCAATCGTACGTCACGAAGCCGGCGGCTTCGAGGGCGTTGACGAGCTGCTCGGTCGAGAGTTCGCCGGGGGCGCCGCCGAACTCCTCGCAGATCGACACGCGCACGGCCGGCGAGGGCTGGGCGACGACGATCTTGTCCTTGGCGTCGAGCACGCGCTCGACCT
Source organism: uncultured Sutterella sp. (assembly GCA_905198475.1). Lineage (GTDB taxonomy): Bacteria > Pseudomonadota > Gammaproteobacteria > Burkholderiales > Burkholderiaceae_F > Sutterella. The sequence continues at coordinate 46,981 of CAJKCQ010000003.1, forward strand.
GGTCGACGAAGCTCATCTGCTCGATCGCGTTGAACGGGCAGGCGACGAGGCACTGGCCGCAGGAGAGACACGCGTCTTCAACGATCGAGTGCTTGGCGCCGAGACCGCCCTTGATGGCGTCGGTCGGGCAGAACTTGCGGCAGGTGTCACACCCGACGCAGTGATCCTTGTTGATGTGGATGATGCCGCGCAGTTCACCCTTGCGCAGATTGCCGTGGAAGGCGGGGTCGTTCTGGCCGTAGGCGTTTGCGCCCGGCAGGAACGTACGAACCGTGGTCGTCATGGATGCTTTCTCCGGAGAGGGAAAAGGCGCGGCCTCGGGGGACCCTTGAGGACCCGCCGATCGCGCGATTCTTCTTCTCGTTGCTTCTCCGATGCGTGACGGACAGCCGCTTCCGGCCGGGGGTGATGGGCCCTGCAGCTGCCAGGGTCGTCAAAACACTCGGAGGTGGTTTTATTTTGAGCCGGGTAAGTCCATTATTTAGGGTAAAAGGGAGGCCCGGCGAACGCCTGCATTCTATCGTGGAGAATCTTCCAAAGTCAGGATTGAAAGTACCTCTTGCGGGATAAATTAACCTACGTAGAACGGACTGTTTTCAAATGTTTCTGACAGTCGTTTAATGCAGATCAAATGCGTCCCGAGCCTATTGCGAAACATTCCTAATTGGGTGAATTCCCGAGAAAAACAGTCGGGTATTTTGCCGCGTCATGCACGAAGAAAAGGAGGGGCGCCCCAACGGGACGCCTCTCCTTCAAAGGGTGGAGTCGCGACTGCCGCCGGGACTACATGTCCGCTTCCTTCAGGGGCGCGCGCAGCTCCGCGCGCACGTGGTCCATGCCCGCGTAGAAGGCCTTCATCATCACGAGGCCGAGGAACTTGCCCGCGTCGGTGATCACGATCTTGTCGGGGTCGGAGGGATCGTCGGTGATGGCGCCCACGAGCCTGAGGCCGAGCATCTCCTTCATCAGGTAGCGGTCGACGTTGACGCTGTGCACCTCGCGGAAGTACTTGCGCGAGAGGCGGTGCGAGAAGAGGCCGAGCATCAGGCGGTACTGCATGATGGCGTGCTTGTCGAACTGGCGGCGGCGCTCGACGCCCGTGTTGCCAGCGGCGATGCGCTCGGCGTAGCGGCGCAGGCTGAAGGTGTTCACGTAGAGGCTGTCGTTGAGGAAGCTGAAGGCTCCCGAGCCCACGCCGAGGTACTCGTCGTAGTCCACGACGTACTCGTCGAACCCCTCGTCGTTCGTGCGGCCGAACGTCCAGCTCGTGAGCTGGCGGTAGCGGCTTCCGAGCGTGTCGAGGATGCAGCGGTACTGGTCGGCGAGCTCCTCGCCTTCGGCGGCGATCGTCGCGCGCACGCTCGAGCGCGTCTGCGAGGTCACCATCAGCGGGTAGGTGGTCGTCTGGCGCGGATTGAGCTTGGCGATCTTCTCCATGTCGTCGTGGATCACGTCGAGCGACTGTCCGCGGAAGCCGAACATCATGTCCACGTTGCAGGTGGGGAAGAGCTCCTGCGCGTACTGCAGACGCTCGAAGATCTGCTCGCCGGAGCCGAACTTCTCATAGCGGTCCGAGAGCTTGAGGATGTCGTCGTTGAAGCTCTGCACGCCGATCGACATGCGGTCCACGAGGCCCTGCAGGTTGCGGAACTGCGGCGTCATGATCACCTGCGGGTCCGTCTCGCAGGAGATCTCCTTGATCGAGGGGAAGAGCTTCTTGGCGTGCTCGAGCGTCTTGATCAGCTCGTCCTCGAGGATCGTCGTCGTGCCGCCGCCCACGTACATCGCCTGGAAGTCGTAGCCGAGCGCCTTGACGTACTCCATCTCGCGCCGGAGGTTCTTGAAGTACTCGCGCGCCTTCCACTCCTTGAAGAGGAAGCGGTGGAAGGTGCAGTAGGTGCACAGCGTGTGGCAGAAGGGCACGTGTGCGTAGAGGAGGTACTTGTGGCCGTCCTGCGGCGCGGGGGGATTCTTCAGAATCACCGGGTCGCAGTGCAGGTACCGCGTGGTGTAGTAGTTCATCACGCGGTCGGTGAATTTGATCGACCAGTCGGGCAGGAGCTTGCGCGGCTGCGGGACGTAGTGTTGAGCGTTCGGCATTGAAGTTGTGAAGGGAATGATCTGAGGAGGCCGATTCTAAGTGCAACGCCCCCGCCGGAACACCCTTCGGAAGGGGCATTCTGCAAGAAAAACGCCTTCGGCCGCATCGGGCGGGAGGCGCTTCTTCGGAGGGCGGCGGGGAGGTCAGCCGTGCGTGGCGTAGAGCTTGGTGATCTCGTCCTCGAACTTCTTCGAGAGCGGCCCGCGCTTGAGCTTGAGCGTGGGCGTGATGAGGCCGCTCTCGATCGTCCAGGGCTCGTTCGTGAGGAGCGCGGAACGCGGCAGGGCGTAGTTCGGGAAGTCCGACGCGGCCGCCTTGGCGCGTTTGAGCGCCGCGGTGCGCGCGGCGGGCGCGTTGAGGCTCTCGGGGTCCTTCGGATCGAGGCCGAGCGATTCGGCGAAGCGCGCCCATTCGTCGGGATTGACCACCGTGATGAGCGTGAGGTACGGACGGTTCTCGCCCACGACGTAGCACTGGTCGAAGAGCGGATCGGTCTCGATCGCCGACTCGAGGTCCGCCGGCGGGATCTTCTCGCCCGTCGAGGTGACGATGATTTCCTTGATGCGGCCCTTGATCTTGAGCATGCCTTCGGCGTTGAATTCGCCCACGTCGCCCGTGTGGAGCCATCCGTCCTTCGTGAAGGCGGCGGCGGTGTCCTCGGGACGGTGCCAGTAGCCCTTCATGATCGAGGGTCCACGGATCTGGATCTCGTCGCCCTCGGCGAGGCGCACCTCGACGTTGCAGAAGGGGCGGCCCACCGTGTCGGGTTGGTTGAACTCGACGCTGTTGCCCGCGATGATCGGGCTCGCTTCGGTCATGCCGTAGCCCTGGATGATCGGCAGGCCGAGGCCGCAGAAGGCGCGGGCGACCTTGTGGTTGAGCGCGGCGCCGCCCGAGATGGCGATGCGCAGGCGACCGCCGAACTGCGAGAGCAGCATGTCGGCCATGCGGCGCACGAGCGTGACGCGGATGATGCCGTCGAGCCAGGAGCGCGGACTCTGCTCAAGGGGCATCTTGTTGCGGCGGCAGAAGTCGCGCCAGCCCACCTCGACCGCCCAGTCGAAGAGCTTGCGGGCGATGGGCTTGGACTTGCGCAGCTTGTCCTGCACGCGCGCGTAGATGCGCTCGTAGACGCGCGGCACCGAAATCACGACCGTCGGGCGGATGACCTTCAGGTCTTCGGCGAGCAGCAGGATCGAGCGGTTGTAGGCGATCACGCAGCCCGTGGCGAGCGCGAGGTAGTAGCCCGCGGTGCGCTCGAAGGTGTGCGAGAGCGGCAGGAACGAGAGGAACGTGTCGCCTTCGCGCGGCGAGACGTCCTCGAGGGTCGCCTTGACGTTGCTCACGACGTTGCGGTGCGTGAGCATCACGCCCTTCGGGCGGCCGGTCGTGCCGGAGGTGTAGACGATGCCGGCGAGATCGTCCTCGAGCGGCCCCGCGGGGAGGTCGCCCGTCCAGGACGAGCCTGCGGCGAGGAAGGATTCGAGCGCGTGGACGCGGAAGAGCCCCTCTTCGCGGTCTTCGGTCTCACCGGGGTCCGTGATGAGCACGTGGTGCAGGTCGGGCATGCGCACGCCCGTGGCGCGGATCTGCTGCCAGCGCGAAAGCTTGTTCGTGACGAGCGTGCAGGCCTGGCTGTCGATCGTGATGAAGGCGCTCGCACCCGGGGTGTCGATCGCGTGCAGCGGTACGGGAACGAGGCCGTTGGCGAGCGCGGCCTGGTCGGCGCAGACGTGGTCGCGGCCGTTGGGCATCAGGATCGCCACGCGGTCGCCCGGCTTGAGGCCGAGGGCGCAGTAGGCGCGGCGCCACTGTTCGACGTGGCGTCCGAGCTCGGCGTAGCTCCAGCTCTCCCACTTTGAGGAGGCGCGGTCAAACTGGCGCAGCGCTTCGTGGTCTCCCCACTTGCGGATGCTGTGGACGAGCAGTTCGGGTAGGGTGGTCAGCCCGTCGAGTTCACTAGATCGGCCCATTCTTTTCTTCTGCTCCTCTTCTTACTGCGGGAGCGGAGCGCCGCACGCGGGCCTCTCCGCCGCCAAGGCGAAAACTAAAGCTACTTCACGGGGCGTGCGGAAAGTACGGTCAAAATTCAGTGATTATCCTATCACCATTCCGAAAAGTGATATGATTGATTTCGGATGGAGAAACAGCCGCTCCGTTCCGCAGCCGCGGACGCCGGCGCATCAGGAGAATTATTCATGAGCAAGTACGCTTCCGTGCTCGAGCTGGTCGGCAACACCCCGGTCGTCCGTCTGTCCCGTCTTTTTCCCGACAATGAAGTCTGGCTCAAGCTTGAACGCGCCAATCCGGGCGGGTCGGTGAAGGACCGCATTGCGCTGCAGATGGTGCTCGACGCGCAGGCGCGCGGCGACCTCAAGGCGGGCGGCACGATCATCGAACCCACGTCGGGCAACACCGGCGTCGGCCTCGCGATGGTGAGCGCCGTTCTCGGCTACCGCATGATCCTCGTGATGCCCGAGTCGATGAGCGTCGAGCGCCGTCTCCTCGCCCAGGCCTACGGCGCCGAGCTCGTGCTCACCCCGGGGCCCCTCGGCATGAAGGGCGCCGTGGACCGCGCGCTTGAACTCCAGAAGGAGATTCCGGGCGCCTGGGTCGCCGGTCAGTTTGAGAATCCGAGCAACCCCAAGGCGCACGAGCTGCGCACGGGCCCGGAAATCGTCGCCGACTTCCCCGAAGGCCTCGACGTCTTCGTCTCCGCCTTCGGCACGGGCGGCAACGTCTCGGGCATCTCGCACGTTCTCAAGAAGGCCTGGCCCACCGTGAAGACCTATGCGGTCGAGCCGAAGTCGAGCCCGCTGCTCACGGAAGGCAAGGCCGGTCCGCACCGCATTCAGGGCATCGGCGCGAACTTCGTGCCGAAGAATCTCGACCGCGCCGCGATCGACGAATTCCTCGACATCGCCGATGACGACGCCTTCAACTACGCGCAGCTCGCGGCCCGCAAGGAAGGTCTGCTCGTCGGCATCTCGACGGGCGCCGTGCTCGCCGCCGTCGCCGGTCTGCTGCCCAAGCTCCCGAAGAACGCGCGCATTCTCGCGCTCAACTTCGACACGGGTGAGCGCTACCTCTCCGTCAAGGGCTTCGTGAAGGAGGCCTGAGCGGCTCCGCGCCCCGGCGGACGCTGAACCCACAACGCAAGGCGGGCGGACGATTCCATGTCGTCCGCCCGCCTTGCGTTTGTGGGGATGTGAGCCGCGCATCCTTGCGCGGTCTTCGCCGGGCTCAGGCCTTGTTCGCGGCCTCCTCCTTCGCGGAGAGCTCCTCCCAACGCGCCCAGCCTTGGGCGATCTCGCGCTCGAGCTCCTCGAGGCGCGTCTTGTCGCCTTTGAGCTCCTCGACGGGCTTGGCGTGGTAGTCCGCGGCGCTCATGCGCTCGATGAGCGCCTGCTGCTCGGCCTCGAGCTTCTCGAGCGTTTCGGGAAGGCTCTCGAGTTCACGCGCCTCGCGCCAGGAGAGCTTCACCTTCTGCGGCGCGGTCGGACGAGGCCGGCGCTCCTCGGCTTTGGGCGCCTCGGACTTCTTCGGTTCGGGCGCCTTCGGGCGCTGTGCGAACCACTCCGCGTAGCCGCCCACGTATTCGCGCCAATGACCGTCCCCGTCGGGGGCGAGCACCTCGGTGACGACGTTGTCGAGGAAGCGCCGGTCGTGGCTCACGAGGATGATCGTGCCCGGGTATGAGGCGAGCGTCTGCTCGAGAAGTTCGAGCGAGTCGATGTCGAGGTCGTTCGTCGGTTCGTCGAGCACGAGGAGGTTCGCGGGGAGCGCAAAGAGGCGCGCGAGGAGCAGGCGGTTGCGCTCGCCCCCGGAGAGGGAGCTCACGGGAACGTTGGCGCGCCGCGGCGGAAAGAGGAAGTCGCCGAGGTAGGCGATCACGTGCTTGCGCTCGCCCGCGATCTCGACCCAGTCCGAGCCCGGAGCGATCGTCTCGGCGACGGTCTTCGTGAGGTCGAGCTGCTCGCGGAGCTGATCGAAGTAGGCGATCTTGAGGTTCGTGCCGAGCTTCACCTTCCCCGCGTCGGGGGCGATGCGTCCGAGCAGCAGCTTGATGAGCGTGCTCTTGCCCGCGCCGTTGCGGCCGATGAGGCCGAGCCGGTCGCCGCGCATGAGCGTGAAGTCGAGGTCCTTCACGACGGTGCGCTCGCCGAAGCGCTTCGTAAGGCCCGTCACTTCGGCGACGATCTTGCCGCTCTTTTCGCCCGCGTCGATCGCGAGGCGGATCGAGCCCATCTGGTCGCGCCGGGCCGCGCGCTCGCGGCGCAGCTGCTCGAGCCGGCGCACGCGTCCTTCGTTGCGGGTGCGGCGCGCCTCGATGCCCTTGCGGATCCAGACCTCCTCCTGCGCCCAGAACTTGTCGAAGCGCCGACGCTCGAGCGCCTCGGCGGCGAGCTCCTCCTCCTTGCGGGACTCGTAGGCGGAGAAGTTCCCCGGGTAGGAGCGCAGCGTGCCGCGGTCAAGTTCGACGATGCGCGTCGCGACGTTGTCGAGGAAGGCGCGGTCGTGGGTGATCACGACGAGCGAGCGCTGGTTCTTGAGCTCCTCACGACAGACCGATTCGAGGAGTGCGATCGCCGTCATGTCGAGGTGGTTCGTCGGTTCGTCGAGCAGCATGAGCTGCGGGGCGAGCGTGAAGGCGAGCGCGAGGGCGGCGCGCTTGCGTTCGCCCCCGGAGGAGAGGTGCGGGTCCGCGTCCGGGTTGAGTGCGAAGCGCGAGAGGTTTTCATCGAGCTTCGCGTAGAGGCGCCACTTTTCGCGCTCGTCGAGCGCGTCGATGCCGCCTCTCAGAATGAGGCTCTCTTTGATGGTGGCTGCCTCGGGCAGCACCGGCTCCTGCTCGACGTAGTGCACGACGAGGCCGTCCTGGCGCTGCAGCTGTCCGTCGTCGAGCGTCTGCCGGCCGGCGAGAACGGACAGAAGCGAGCTTTTGCCCGTCCCGTTGCGGCCGATCAGGCCGACCCGCTCTCCGGGTTCGATCGAAAGGGCGGCTTCGTCGAGAAGCGGCAGGTCGCCGAAGGCGAGATGGGCGTCGGAAAGGGTGATGAGGGCCATGAGTCGGGAGGAATGAAATGAAAAGGGGCCGGCGCGCTTTCAGGGGCCGGCCCGCGGTGACGGGATGAAGGCGGGACGCGGATCAGGGGATCTGCGGCACGGCTTCCGGCGTGAGCGGCACGCCCGGGAGGACGGAGGCGGCCGGAGCGGCGGGACGCCGTGCGGGCGCCGCATTCGGCAGCATCGGCGTTGGGGCGGGTCCGGCGCCCGGGTCATCGAGGATGATGCTCTTCACGCCTTCGCGGCGCACGTTGTGCTCCATCTCGCGGACGTTCACGAAGGTCATCGTGCTCGGGTCGGGCGGCGGCTCGACGGCGGGCAGAACCTCGCGGGAGGCCGCCTGCGGGTCGATCTCCGCGAGCCGGCCGTGCGTGACGACGACGGTCTGCGGCTCGCGTGCGACCACCGGGCTCTCGAGCCGATTGAGCTCGAGCCGTCCCGTCTCGCCTGAATACTGGATGATGGTCTTCTTCTGGGACCACTGCGCCGCGATCTCACGCGCGTCGGCGCCCAGTGCGAAGAGGCGCTTCGCCGAGAGCGAGTAGGGCATGGCGGCGGCGAAGCGCGCCTCGAACCCCGCGGCGTCGTAGCGCACGACGAGCGGGCATTCGCTGAAGACGAGTTCGTCGAGGTCGTAGGCGAGGGTGGTCGCCGTCGAGCTCGTGAGCGGGTCGCCCGGGTTGCTCGCCGAGGTCGCCCAGACGCGCATGCGCTGCGGCAGTCGGTTGCGCACGAGCCCCGCGTCCTGCGCGGAGAGCGCAAGGAGCGCCGCCTGATAGGGCGGCTCGGAGGCGGCGATCAGGGTGCGCCGCTCCCGGAGGGCCGCCTTGGCGGCGCGGCGGCGCGACGCATCGTCGGTCGCCTTGGCGAGCGCCTCGCGGCTTGCCTCTGCAAGGTGCAGCGCATCGGCCTCGGAGAGCTGCGGCTCGAGGCGCTTTTGCAGATCATCGAGGGCGGCGACGTCGAGCGGGAAGACGTCGAAGGCGATTCCGGCGGCTTTGAGCGTCTTCTCATAGACGTCGCGGATGCGCGTCTCCCAGCTGCTCGCGCCCGTGATCACGGCGACCTTGGGAAGCGCCCCCGACGTCGTGTGCGCGGGTAGCGCCCGCACGGCGAGCCGGGCGATCCATTCGGCCTCGGCCTCCGTGGAGACCGAGAGCATGATGAGGTTTTCGGGCGCGGCCTTGCCGGGAGCGGCGTTGAGCGCGACGACCGGGAGCGGCAGCGACGCTTCGTGGGCGAGCCGCACGACCGCCTCGCGCTCGATCGGGCCGACGGCGACGTCGGCGCCCGCGAGCACGGCCGCCTGAAGTTGGTCGTGGATCGTGGCGCCCTTCTGCGCCTCGATCATCAGAAGGTTGGCGGGGCGCGCGCTCGCGGCGTTCGCGGCCGAAAGACCGTTGCCGACGATGCGGGCCGCCGCCAGGAACGGCGAGTCGTCGGGCGGCATCAGGAGCGCGATGGTGAGCTGCCGCGACGGGGCGGACACCTCCGCGGCGGCGGGCTGAGGTTCAGGCTGACTGCCGGTTTCGGTTTCTTGAGCGGCGTAGGCTGCGCTTAAACTACCTAGCGCCAGAAGGCCCACGGAAAAAACGAAGTTACGACGAGAAAACGGCATGAATTCCCTAAACAATCTTTGGTCTGATGATGTCCTGATGCAGGCGGCGGGTCTGCCCTGTCAGGAGCTTCCTGCGGCGGCGCTCTACGTCGTCGGCGTGCCGATCGGCAACATGGGGGACATCACGCTGCGGGCGCTCTGGGTGCTGTCCAAGGTGGACGCCATTGCGGCGGAGGATACGCGCGAGACCCGCAAGCTCCTCGAACGCTTCGGCATCGAGGCGAAGCTTCTCTCGGTTCGTGAGCATAACGAACGCCACGGAGCGGAGCAAATTGAAGCGCTGCTCGCCGCGGGCGAGCGCGTCGCGCTCGTGACCGATGCGGGCACGCCCGCCGTCTCCGACCCCGGCGCCCGGGCGGTGGAGTACCTGCGCGGCCTCGGCCGCCGGATCATTCCCGTCCCCGGCCCTTCGGCCGCGGTGACGGCGCTCTCCGCTGCGGGGCTTCTCGGCGCGGGCTTCTCCTTCATCGGCTTTCTGCCGCCGCAGCCCAAGCAGCGCCGGGACGCCGTCGCCGGTCTGCGCAGCCGCCTCGAGCCCTTCGTGCTCTACGAGGCGCCGCACCGCATCCTCGACCTTCTGCACGAGCTCGGCGCGCAGCTCGCTCCGGAGCGCCGCGTGGTCGTCGCCCGGGAGCTCACGAAGAAATTTGAAACGATCATTTCCCTGCGCGCGGCCGATCTCGTTCAATTCGCCGATGCGCACGAGCCGCGGGGAGAGTATGTTGTTTTGGTGGATGAAGAGCCTCCGAGGCCGCAGACGCTGCTTCCGGAGGACGAGGCCTGGCTGCGCGATCTCGCCCCGGAGATGCCCGCCTCCAGGCTCGCCGCCATCGCGGCGCGACGCACTGGACGCCCCCGGCAGGAGATCTATGCGTTTCTGCTTTCGCTCAGAGACGCCGCCGGGGAGTCGTCGGACTGATTTTTCACCGCGGGCGGGCCGCTTCGGACGGCGCCCCGTCCGCAATCCCATTGAGGAGCAACGATGACAGAAGAGAAGAAAGACACGAAGCCAGCCGTTTCTCCGCCCGCATCGGCGCCCGCCTCCGACTCCGCTCCCGCCGCGCCGCTCTACGCCAACGAAAAGATCGACCGGCCGCCGCGCTTTCGCAACGTGCGCGACGTGCTCAACCACATCCGCCGCACGCAGACCGAACGGGCCTTCAACCGCAAGCAGGAGCTCATCGACGAGATCCTCTCCGGGCAGTCCGAGGAGGACCGCGCGGTCATTCTGCGCGAACTCATCGAAGAGCTCACGGAAAAGCACAAGGAGCGCGAGGAGAAGAAGAACCGGGAGGAGAACGAGCTCAACCCCAACTGGCTCAACGGCGCCTATCCCTACGTCAACCGCATGCGCCGCAGCGTATACGAGGCCGAGAAGTTCCGCCTTCAGGTCGAGCTCCTCAAGCTGCAGGCCTGGGTGAAGGAGACCGGACAGAAGGTCGTCATCATCTTCGAAGGGCGCGATGCGGCCGGCAAGGGCGGCACGATCAAGCGCTTCATGGAGCACCTCAATCCGCGCGGTGCGCGCGTGGTGGCGCTCGACAAGCCCACGGAGCGCGAACGCGGCCAGTGGTACTTCCAGCGCTACGTCGAGCATCTGCCCACCTGCGGCGAGATCGTCTTCTTCGACCGCTCCTGGTACAACCGCGCCGGCGTCGAACGCGTGATGGGCTTTTGCACCGAAGAGGAGTACTACGAGTTCATGCGCGAGGTGCCCGGATTCGAGCGCAACCTCGTGCGCTCGGGCACCTACGTGATCAAGTTCTGGTTCTCCGTCTCCCGCGAGGAGCAGGAGCGGCGCTTCCGCGAGCGCAAGGTTTCGCCCCTGAAGCGCTGGAAGCTCTCGCCCATCGATGAGGCGTCGCGCAACAAGTGGGACGACTACACCCGGGCGAAGGAGGCGATGTTCTTCGCCACCGACACGCCCGAGGCGCCCTGGACGGTGATCAAGTCCGACGACAAGAAACGCGCCCGCCTGAACGCCATGCGCTACGTGCTGCGCCTCATTCCCTACGCCAACCGCGACCTCAAGGCCGTGGGCGCCGTGGATCCGCTCATCGTCGGACGCGCGAGCGCGATGTTCGAGACGGCCGAGAGCCGTGTGTCGCCGCTTCTCGCCAATGAGCTCGACCCGCCCGTCGTGCCGCGCTTCCTCGCGCAGCAGCCGAAGAAGTCGAAGAAGTAGCCCGAAGACTCCGCCCGCGCGGAGCCTTCGCCGAAAGAAGCAGGAGCGCCCGGGTCCACCTCCCGGGCGCTCCGTTTTTTTGTTCCACGTGGAACAACCACGGTCTGTGGAGGCCTCGATGTTTCACGTGGAACATTGGCCACGCAGGACGGTATAGGGACGAATAAAAACGCCCGGACTCTCTCGACGAGAGCCGGGCGGGTTTTCCGTCGGGCCGGGGCGGGGCCGCTTATTCGGAGCGCAGCGCCACTTCGCGCGTCTTCGAGGAGCTGATGTTGCGCACGAGACTGTCGAGCAGTTCGGAGAGCTCCTTGATGAGGTTCGAGTTTGTGATCACGCCGACGAGCCGGCCGGATTCATCCACGATGGGCAGGCGGCGGATGCCGTTCTCGCGCATGCGGGCGAGCGCAACCACCATGCCTTCGTTCTCCGCGGCGGTGACGACCGGGGCGGTCATCAGATCGCTCACGGACGTGCGGGTGAGGTCGAGCCCCTTCGCGACGCCCTCAATGGTGATGTCGCGGTCGGTGATTATGCCGAGGGGCTTGGCGTTCTCATCAATGACGACCAGACTGCCGACGTGCTCGCGGCGCATCTGGACGGCGCATTCCTGAATGGTCTTCTCCGGAGTGGTGGTGGCCACCTTGTGGACGGCCATGTCGATGACTTTCAGCGAACGGGTTCTCATTTGAAGATCGTGACGGGTGGGAACGATGGGTCGATGGGGAGCCTCGGAGAGGCGGGCCGCTCCTGCGGCCTTTTGTCTACGGGGAGAATTCTAGCCGAGGCCGCCCGGCGGGCGAAACGGGCGCTCAGTCGTCTTCGGCGGGCGCCGCGGCTGCGGGCAGCAGGGGCCTGAAGGCGCGGAAGTCGTAGAGCGACTGGTCGAGCAGGTGCGAAGGCGAGACGCGCGTGAGGCTCATGAAGATGTTGTAGATGCGCCCGGGGAACTCGCGGTCCCAGGACTTCATGAGTGCCTTGATCTCCTGGCGCTTGAGGTTCTCGCCCGCGCCGCAGATGCCCTTGGCCGCGAGCGGATAGCCGCGGATGCGCGCGAGCTTCTCCGTCTCGGACTCGCGCACGTAGGCGAGCGGACGGATGACGATGCAGTCTTTGCGGTCGTTGAGCAGCGCCGGGGGCATCGCCTTGAGGCGGCCGCCGTAGAAGAGGTTGAGCAGCAGCGTGCTCACGATGTCGTCCATGTGGTGGCCGAGGGCGATCTTGTTGCAGCCGTGTTCGCGCGCGACGCGGTAGAGGATGCCGCGGCGCAGGCGCGCGCAGAGCGAGCAGACGTTGCGGCCTTCGGGGATGAGCTTCTGGATGAGGCTGTTCGTGTCCTGATCTTCGATGTGGTACGGCACGCCCGAGGATTCAAGAAACCCGCGGAGTTGTTCGAGCGGGAATTCCGGAATGTGCTGGTGGACGTTGACGGCGAGGAGGTCGAAGTGGATCGGCGCGCGGGTCTGAAGGGTCTTCAAGGTGTCGAGGAGCACGTAGCTGTCCTTGCCGCCGCTCATCGCGACCATCACCTTGTCGCCTTCGTTGATCATGCCGAAGTCCGTGATCGCCTGGCCGGTGAGGCGGACGACGCGCTTTTCGAGCTTCTTCTGGGAGACGGACTTGCGGTTGCGCTCCGAGGGCGGGGTCTCGCCCGTGGGCGCCGAGAAGATGGGGATCGTGTTCTCAGTCATGTTGCTCATGAGTTATGCATGGCGGACGAGGGCGCACGCCAGGTTTCAATACCGACCGCCTGCGCGTCCGGATAGGCTTCGGGCTTGGCGGTCGCAAGCCGCACGAGCTCGACGCCCGGGAGCGCGCAGAGCCGCTCGATCATGCGGTCGAGGAGCGTCTCCTGCAGGTCCGTGTGGCCGCGGGCGGCCTCCTCGCGCAGCACCGCGACGGCGTCGTCGTAGTTGAAGACGTCTTCGAGCGCGTCGCGGCTGCTCGTCGAGGCGTCGAGCCGCACCCACAGGTCGCAGTCGATCAGGAGGGACTGCGGCGCCGTGCGTTCGTGGTCGTAGGCGCCGATGCGGCACGAGAGCCGAAGGCCGCGCAGGAAGATCCGGCGGCAGGTCGCGCGCAGGGATTCGGGGGTCGGAAGTGACATGGGGCTTCGAGGGGAGGGATGCGTCCGGAGGAGCGTCATTCTAGGGCGAGTGCGGGGGTCCGATAGAATGAGCGGACCATGCGCTGGGCTATCGTCATCTTCATCATTCTTCTTCTGCTTCTGGGCGCCATGCCCGCACTGAAGCGCTTCGGCCTCGGGCGGCTGCCCGGAGACCTGAACTTCCGCGTGCTCGGCCGCGAGGTCGAGCTCCCCTTCATGAGCACCATCCTCCTTGCGGTGCTCGCCCTCGTGCTCGCCAAACTGCTCTTCTAGCCCCAGGCGGCGCGAAGCGCCTCGCGGCGGGCTTCGAGCACCCGCAGGGGTATCTCCCGCGGTGTGGAGGCGGTGCGCGCCGCGGCGCCCGCATCGACTGAACACCACGCGTCGAGCGCGCGCCTGAGGCGCGCGTCGTCTGCCATTCCCCGGCCTTCGGATTCGAGCGCCTTCTCACGGTACTCGAGGAGCATCTCCATGCGCGCGCGGCGCCGCAGTGCGTCGCAGCCGCGAAAGAGCTCCGCCGTCTCTTCGGGCGTGGAGAGCGCGTGGAGCCGGGGCGTCCAGTCGCCGAGGATCTGCGCGAGGTCCTGAGCCTCGGCGCTCGCGCGCAGCCCCGCGAGGAAGGCCTTCGACGAGCGGCCGTCGGGAAGGCCCGAGGCGAGCGCGGCGAGCCGCAGGGGAAGGGGCAGCCCGCGCCGGCAGGCGCGGTGCAGCCGCGCGCGCATGAGACCCGTGAGGCGCACCTGCGGGTAGAGGCGCCGCCAGAGGCCGCACGCGCAGAGCACGTCGAGCATGCGGCAGGGTTGCGGGGCCGAAAGCCCCTTGGTGAATTCGGCGAGGACGCGCTCGGGCACGAGCGCGTCGGCTTCGCCCGCCTCCACCATCCGGCGCATGAGGGCGAGCGTCTCCGGGGCGATGGAGAAGCCCGGGAAGCGCGCCGCGAACCGCGCCGCGCGCAGGATGCGCACGGGATCCTCGCAGAACGCTTCGCTCACGTGCCGCAGAACGCCCCGCGCGAGGTCCGCCACGCCCCCGTAGGGGTCGATGAGGCGGCCGCGGTCGTCCATCGCGATGGCGTTGATCGTCAGGTCGCGCCGGCGCAGGTCGTCTTCGAGCGTTACGTCGGCCGCGGCGTGGAAGACGAAGCCGTGGTACCCCGGCGCGGTCTTGCGCTCGGTGCGCGCGAGGGCGTACTCCTCGTGCGTCTTCGGGTGAAGGAAGACCGGAAAGTCGCCGCCCACGGGAAGGAACCCTCGGGCGGCCATGGCTTCGGGCGTCTCGCCCACCACGACCCAGTCGCGGTCGCCCGGTTCGACGGGAAGCCCTCGGGCGGAGAGAAGCGTGTCGCGGACGTAGCCGCCGACGGAGTAGATCTGCATGGCGTTGGTGTTCAGGGAAGGTCGGCCGTCTTCTCGAGGTTGGGCAGAACCCGGCCGGCGAGCGTCGTGAAGCGCTCGGCGGGCGTCTTCTCGAGCATCGCGTAGGTGTGGGTGTTCGCGAGGACGTTTTTCACGTACTCGCGCGTCTCGTGGTAGGGGATCGTCTCGATGAAGACGGCCGCCTCCATGGCGTCCTTGAGCGTGTCGCGCCAGATGCGCGCGCGGTTGGGGCCGGCGTTGTAGGCGGCGGTGGCGAGCACGCGGCTGCCACCCATGTCCTCCTCGAGCATGCGCAGGTAGGCCGTGCCGAGCACGAGGTTCATCTCGAGCCCGGTGAGGTGCGCCTGCGCGAAGTTCTCGATGCCGAGGTGCCGCGCCATCCAGGCGGCGGTGCCAGGCATGACCTGCATGAGGCCGCGGGCGCCGACCGCGGAGCTCACGGCCGGGATGAAGCGCGACTCCTGCCGGATGAGACCGTAGATCCAGGCGGCGGGCAGCTGCTGCGCGGCCGCCGCGCGCTCGATCAGGGCGGCGTGCGGACGGGGAAAGCGCTGCTCGATCACGACGAGCGCCGTGCCGCTCTTCATGCTCGTGTTGATCATGCGGTGGATGAGCCGCTCGCGCCGGGCGTAGGCGGCGAGCGCGACGGCGTCTTCGGGCGAGATGCCGCGCATCGCCCAGTTCCACTCCCGGTGGCCCTCGTAGAAGAGGTTCATCCGGTAGAAGGCTTCGGCGCGCTGCACGGACGGATTGCGCCCCCAGCGCGCGACTTCGTCCCCGGCGGGCATCGCCGCGGGCGGACGCGAGAAGGCGTAGGGGCGTCCGAGGGCGTCGTCGGCGAGCTTGCCGTAGAAGGTGATGTTGTCGGCGATGAGCGCATACTCACGGTGCGCGAGGTCCTTGAGGCCGCGCGCCTCGAGCGAGCGCGCCTTCCAGTAGATCCAGGTCTCTCCGCGCGCGGCGTCGGCGGGCATCGCGTCGATGAAGCGGCCGAGCGCGTACCAGTTGCCCGCACGCAGGGCCGCCCGGGCGCGCCAGGCGGCGATTTGGCCGGGGTTCGAAACGGCCGGAGAGTCGAGGGGCAGGGCGTCGCCCGCGCGCGCGAACCAGTCGTTCGCGCGAGGATCGAGCCGCGTGGTCGCCGTAAAGCCGATCTGCGACCAGACGAGCGTGCGCCAGAAGGCGCCCGCCTGCGGGTCCACCGCCGCCAGAGCGACGCGGGCCGCGTCGGCGGGGGCGCTGCGGGCGAGCCGGAGCGCGGCGAAGACGGCAAGGCGCGGAGGGAGAGCCGCGAGGCGCTTCTGGCGCCGCAGCCACGTCTGCGGCCGGTCGAGAATGAGGTGGAGCTCGGCGATGGGCGCGGGAAGCTCCGGGCGGGGAAGCGCCGCGAGGGCGCGCTTCGTCTCTGCGCCCGCTCCCTTCTGCACGAGGAGCACGACACGCGTCCAGAGCCAGGAGCGGTCCGCCCGGGCGACGGCGTCGCCGAGCTTCCTGAAGGGCGTCTTCGAGACGGGGCTGGCGTCGCGGTAGAGGCGCTTCGCGGCGGCGAGCGCCTCGGCGCGGCCGCGGTTCTTCGCGACGGCCTCCTCGAGGTCGTAGTAGGCCTTCCAGGCCGCGACGGCGGGTTCGGTCTGATTCCACTCGAGCCGGTCGTAGATCTTGCGGAAGGCTTCAGCGTTGAGCCGGTCCTCCGCGATCTCGAGGTAGTCCGTTGCGGCGCGCTCGGCGACGTATTCGCCCCGATGGAGCTCGATGAAGCGCTCGAAGGCGTAGTGCTCGGCCGGATCGTCGGGCGCGGCCTTCAGTCCGAGCGTGATGCGCCAGAGTTCGGCGTAGCTCCTCAGGGGGTGGCCGTCGAGCAGGGGCAGCAGCTCCTCGAGGTCCTTGAGCCGTCCCTGACTGAAGCAGGTCTTCGCCTCGAGGAGCACGTAGTCGAGCGGAGCGGGGTGCGGCGCGAGGAGCGCATCGTCGAGCGGGTCGTCCACCGGGTTTTCGATGAGGCTTGCCGTGACGCGCGCGGCCGCGTCGGCCGCCAGAGCGGCCGCTTCGGGCGCGGCGGGCGAGGCGCCGGCGAGGGGCTCCGTGCGGGTGAGGAGCGTCTTGAGCGCTGCGTCGGCGCGCCGGATCACCTCTTCGGGATGCACGCCGACGGCGTTCTCCTCCTCCCAGACGCGCGGCGCGTCTTCGCGTGCGGCGAGCGACTGCAGCCGTTCTGCGATCGGAATGGAGACGAGCCCCGCGGGCATGACGGGTGCGGGGAGGCGCGCTTCCGATGCGGGCTCCGTACCGGCCGCAGCCCCCGGGGCGGCGGCCGCATGGGCGGCGCAGGCCGCGAGCATCGCAAAAACGATCGGCGCAAGGGAAAGTCGGCGCATGGAGATGGGCGGAAGGAGCAGAGGAGCCGGGAACAGGCGCCTAATATAGCGGAGTGATGCGGGAGGACGAATGCGCCGGAAGGCCGGCTGCGGACCTCTCCGCGGAGAGAGTCGGAGGAGGCGTGATGAGCGGGGACAAGCTGTTGGTGCGCCGCCGCATGGGCGAGCTGCGGCGCGCCGTTGGACCGGATGCGCGCAAGGGGCTTCTCGGCGCGCTCGAACGGGCGCTGCGGGACGAGAGACGCGTGCTCACGCTCGGCGTCTACTCGCCTATCGGGAGCGAGCCCGATGCGGGCGAGGTCTTCGCCCGCTGGGTGCGGGAGGCGCCGGGGCGGTCGCTCGCGCTCCCCTGGTGCCTCAACCGCGATGCTTCGGAGATGGAGTACCGCCGGTGGATGCCGGGCGAGCCGCTCGCGTCCGATGCGGCGGGCATCGCCGCGCCGACGGGCCCGCGCGTCGTGCCCGACGCGCTCGTGATTCCCTGCCTCGGTTGGAGCCGCTCGCGCCGGCGGCTCGGCTACGGTGGAGGCTACTTCGACCGCTACATCGCCCGCGTGATGCAGACGAGCTGCTCGCCGCGGCTGCTCGGCCTCGGCTACGGCGTGAACGAGGTGGAGGAGTCCATCTTCGAGACGCACGATCTGCCGCTCGACCTCATCATCACGGACGCGGGCGTCTTCTGACGCGGCCTCCTGCGGGCGGCGCACGGGAAGACAAAAATCCCGAAGAGGCTCTCGCCCCTCCGGGATTTTCGGGATTTCCGGGCCGTTTGCGACGGTCAGTAGCGGTAGTTTTCAGGCTTGTAGGGGCCTTCCTTCTTGACGCCGATGTAGGCGGCCTGCTCGTCGGTGAGCACGGAGAGCTCGGCGTTGAGGTTCGTGAGCTGCAGGCGCGCGACCTTCTCGTCGAGGTGCTTCGGCAGGATGTACACGCCCACCGGATAGCGGTCGTGGTGGCAGAAGAGCTCGATCTGCGCGAGGGTCTGGTTCGCGAACGAGGAGCTCATCACGTAGGACGGATGGCCCGTGGCGCAGCCGAGGTTCACGAGGCGGCCTTCGGCGAGGAGGATGATGCGGTTGCCCGAGGGCAGCGTGATGTGGTCTACCTGCGGCTTGATGTTCTCCCATTTGTAGCCGCGCATCGAGGCGACGTCGATTTCGCTGTCGAAGTGCCCGATGTTGCAGACGATCGCCTCATTCTTCATCGCGAGCATGTGCTCGTGGGTGATCACGCGGACGTTGCCCGTGGCGGTGACGAAGATGTCGGCCTTGTCCTTGGCGAAGTCCATCGTGACGACGCGGTAGCCCTCCATCGCGGCCTGCAGCGCGCAGATCGGATCGACTTCAACGACCCAGACCTGGGCGGAGAGGGCGCGCAGCGCCTGCGCGCAGCCCTTGCCCACGTCGCCGTAGCCCACGACGACGGCGACCTTGCCGGCCACCATCACGTCGGTGGCGCGCTTGATGCCGTCGACGAGCGACTCGCGGCAGCCGTAGAGGTTGTCGAACTTGGACTTCGTGACGGAGTCGTTCACGTTGATCGCCGGGATGCGCAGCTCGCCGCGCTCGTGCATCTGATAGAGGCGGTGCACGCCGGTCGTGGTCTCTTCGGAGACGCCGAGGATCTTCTCAAGGCGCGTGGAGTACCAGTGCGGGTCCTTCTCGAGGTGCGCGCGGATCTGCGCGAAGAGCGCCGTCTCCTCCTCGTTGGTCGGGTGGGCGACCACGGAGGGATCCTTCTCGGCGCGCGCGCCGAGGTGGAGCATGAGCGTTGCGTCGCCGCCGTCGTCGAGGATCATGTTGGAGAAGCCCCCGTCGGGCCATTCGAAGATGCGGTGCGTGTAGGACCAGTACTCCTCGATCGTCTCGCCCTTGCGCGCGAAGACGGAGACGCCGTCCTTGACGATCGCGGCGGCGGCGTGGTCCTGCGTCGAGAAGATGTTGCAGCTCGCCCAGCGGACTTCGGCTCCGAGCGCGGTGAGCGTCTCGATCAGCACGGCCGTCTGGATGGTCATGTGCAGCGACCCCGAGATGCGCGCGCCCTTGAGCGGCTGTGCGGCGGCGTATTCACGGCGGATGGCCATCAGGCCGGGCATCTCGACCTCGGCGATCTGAATTTCCTTGCGGCCCCAGTCGGCGAGGCCGAGGTCGGCGATGACGTAGTTTTCGGTAGCGTCCATTTTGAAGTCTTGGAGGAAATGGTCGAGCGCCGTTTGAAGAGGTTTCGTGCTCGGGGCCGAGCCTCGCGGGAGATGGGTCCCGTCGCAGCGCTCCTCGGCCGCAGCCGCACGCGCTTCACGTACGCCCCGGAAAAGGGCGCATGAAGCGAAAGGCGGCATTATAGCCGCCTTTTCGTGGTGATTATTATGAAAAAATCAGAGCGCCCGGTCAGGCCTCCTCATCCTCGATGAAGGTGAGGAGCGCCGCCGCGACGGCGTCGCGCGCGACGCCCTCGGCGAAGACGACCGGAGCGCCTTCAAGCGCCGCCTCGCCCTCCTTCTTGAGGCGTCCGACCCAGACGCCCGCGTCGCGGCCCGAGTCGAAGCCCGTCGAGACGAGGAGCTCCTCGCCCGCGGGCGAGATGAGCTTGAAGTAGAAGCGCCCGTCCTTCTCGCGGTACTGCTTGAAGACGGCCTTCGCCTTCTTTTCGGCCTTCTTCGCGGCGGCGCGCGCGGCGGCGCCTTCGGTGAAGGCCTTGAGGCCCACGGCGCGGCGCAGCTCGGCCATGAAGGGCGTGGCGATCGCGCGGGCCTTGCGGGCGCCTTCCTGCAGGATCTCCTCGAGCACCTCCGGGTGCGCCATGAGGTCTTCATAGCGGGCGCGCATCGGGCCGATCTCGGCGTCGATCTTGTCGGCGAGGCGCTTCTTCGCCTCGCCCCAGCCGAGGCCGCCGCGGAGTTCGGTGCGGAAGGCTTCGCGCTCTTCGGGCGCGGCGAAGGCGTCGTAGATCACCGTGAGCGAGGTGCTCTCGGGATCCTTCGGCTCGCCCGGGGCGCGGCTGTCCGTCACGATGCGCGCGATGGCCGCATCGAGCGCGGCGCGGCCGCCCTCGAAGAGCGGAATCACGTTGTTGTAGGACTTGCTCATCTTGCGCCCGTCGAGACCCGGGAGAACTTCGACGGCGCTGCCGCCCGTCGCCTGCGGGAGCACGAAGAACGGGTGCTCGGGCGAGGCGTAGAGGTTGTTGAAGCGCTGCGCGGCCTCGCGGGCCATCTCGAGGTGCTGGAGCTGGTCGTGGCCGACGGGGACCTCCTCGGCGTTGAACATCAGAATGTCGGCGGCCATCAGCACCGGGTAGGAGAAGAGCCCCATGGAGACGTCGGCGTCGGGGTCCTTCCCCGCGGCGACTGCCTGGTCGACGGCGGCCTTGTAGGCGTGGGCGCGGTTGAGAAGCCCCTTGGACATCACGCAGTCGAACATCCAGCAGAGGAGCGGGATTTCGGGAATGTCGCTCTGACGGTAGAACGTGACGCGTTCCGGGTCGAGGCCGGCGGCGAGCCAAGTCGCGGCGATCTGCATGCGGCTGCGCTCGATGCGCGCCGGGTCCTGGCACTTGATGAGCGCGTGGAGGTCGGCGAGGAAGAAGAAGCTCTCCACGTCGGGGGCGCGGCTGTCCTGAATCGCCGGACGGATCGCGCCGACGTAGTTGCCGATGTGCAGGGTGCCGGTCGTGTTGATGCCGGTGAGAACGCGTTTTTTGGTCATCTTCGGATGGTCAGTGGTGAGGCGTCCTCCGCGGGGAGCGGAGGGCGCGGCAGAGATTGGGTAGAAGGGATCATACGGCCGGAACGAAGCGGGCGGCGCCTTCCCGCAGGGGAAGTGCGCCGCCCGTCTGGCGTACGACCGGCCCGCCGCGTAGGGCGGGCTTCAGGACGCGGAGCCTCAGCTGAGGCCCGCCGCGGCGCGTAGCGCCTCGGCCTTGTCGGTCTTCTCCCAGGTGAATTCCGGCTCCTCGCGGCCGAAGTGGCCGTAGGCGGCGGTCTTCGAGAAGATCGGACGGCGCAGGTCGAGCATCTGGATGATGCCGCGCGGGCGCAGGTCGAAGTGCTTGCGCACGAGTTCGGCGATCTGCGCGTCGGGGATGCGGCCGGTGCCGTTCGTGAAGACGGTGACGTTCATCGGTTCGGCGACGCCGATCGCGTAGGCGACCTGCACGAGGCAGTAGGTGGCGAGACCGGCGGCGACGATGTTCTTCGCGACGTAGCGGCAGGCGTAGGCGGCCGAGCGGTCGACCTTCGTGGCGTCCTTGCCCGAGAAGGCGCCGCCGCCGTGCGGGCAGTAGCCGCCGTAGGTGTCGACGATGATCTTGCGGCCGGTGAGGCCGCAGTCGCCCTGCGGGCCGCCCACGACGAAGCGGCCGGTCGGGTTGATGAGGAACTTCGTGTCCTTGAGCCATTCGGCCGGGATCACCGGGCGGATGATGTGCTCGACCACGGCCTCGGTGAACTCGGGCTTCATCTTGTCGCCGTCGGACATCTCGGGGGCGTGCTGCGAGGAGATGACGATCGTGTCCACACCGACGGGACGGCCGTCGCGGTAGCGCATCGTCACCTGGCTCTTCGCGTCGGGACGCAGGAAGGGCAGGGTGCCGTTCTTGCGGACCTTGCTCTGCTGCTCCATCAGGCGATGGGCGTAGTAGATCGGCGCGGGCATCAGGGTCGGCGTCTCGTCGCAGGCGAAGCCGAACATCAGGCCCTGGTCGCCGGCGCCGAGGTTGAGCTCGTCGTCCATCGCGTGATCGACGCCCTGGGCGATGTCGGCGGACTGCTTGTCGTAGCCCACGAGCACGGAGCAGCCGCGGTGGTCGATGCCGTATTCGGTGTTGTCGTAGCCGATCTTCTTGAGCACGTTGCGCGTGAGGCCGATGTAGTCGACCGAGGCGTTCGTGGTGATCTCGCCCGCGAGCACGACGAGGCCCGTGGTGCAGAGGGTTTCGGCGGCGACGCGGCTCATCGGGTCCTGCTCGAGGCAGGCGTCGAGAACGGCGTCGGAAATCTGGTCGGCGACCTTGTCGGGATGACCTTCGCTGACGGACTCAGAGGTAAAGAGAAATTCACTGGCCATGGCCAAAATTCACTCCGGAGGTTTGGATGGGAGGAAGCGCTCTGCGCATTGGTCTTGGCTCCAAGCGGGAGACGCTTTAGCGGTATTTGTATTTCGCCCCGCAAGTTGTCCTGTTAACTCGGCGAACGCGCGCAATGATACAGCAGAGGCAATTAAGAAAACCTGACGTCCGAAGGGATTTTTTCGCCACCCGCCCGGCCGCGGACCGGCTCCCTGGTCACTACGCAACCATTTGAAAACAATGGAAAGTTGATGCAGACATGTGCCCGCACGCGGACGGCCGCCGCGGGCGCAGGTCACCGTCGGGCGTGCGGATTCGGGCGGCGGGGGCGGTAAAATTGCAGATTCGCCCATACTCCATTCTCCCTATCCGCATGCATCGGCTACTCACGCTCGCCGCGCGCCTCCCGCTCGGCTTTCTGCAGCTTTTCGGCGCCTTCGTGGGCGAGCTCACCTTCTGGCTTGCACCCGGCTACCGCCGCCGCACGCGAGAGAACATGCGCGCGGCGGGCTATTCGGACCCCCGCATCTACGCGCGGGCGGGCCGCAATGCGGGCCGCCAGGCGATGGAGAGCGTCTGGGTCTGGTACCGCCCCGTCAAGGAGGTGCTCGGGCGCGTCGATGTGGAGCCGGCCGCGGAGCGGCTCATCGGCGAGGCGATGCGCTCGGGCCGTCCGGTGGTCTTCATGACGCCGCACGTCGGGTGCTTCGAAGTGCTCCCGGTGTGGCTCGCCGGGACGTTCTTCAAGGAGACGGGGCGGCGCATCACGATCCTCTACCGGCCGCCGCGCAAGGAGATCCTGCGCGCGGTGGTGGGCGAGGCGCGTCAGGCGCCCGGCATCGAGGCCGTGCCGACGACGCTCGCGGGCGTGAAGCACGTGATCCGCAGCCTGCGCGGCGGCCACACCTTCGGAGCGCTCCCCGACCAGGTGCCCTCGTCGGGCGAAGGCGTCTGGGCGGACTTCTTCGGGCGGCCCGCTTACACCATGACGCTTCCGGTGCGCGTCGCAGCGCAGTTCGACGCCGTGCGCATCTTCGCTTGGGGCGTGCGCACGAAGAACGGCTGGCGGCTTGACGCGGAGTGCTGGGACGAGCCCCTGACGGGCGACTCGGCCGAGGACTGCCGCCGCATGAACGCCATGATCGAGAACATTATCCGCCGCATGCCCGAGCAGTACGCGTGGAGCTACAACCGCTACAAGCGCCCGCGGGGCGCGCCGCCGCTCGCCCAAAAGGCCTGAGATCCTTATGACCTTCAATGAACTTTGCTCGCGCGCCTGGGTGCGGATCGTCCGCTCCTTCCGCGTGCTGCCCATGTCCGTGCGCTGGGGACTGGCGCGCTGCGCCGCAGCGCTCTTCTGGATCGCCGTCCCGAAGCGCCGTCACGTCATCCTCACGAACCTGCGCCTGTGCTTCCCGGAAATGAGCGAAGGGGAGCGCCGGACGCTCGCCCGCCGCGTCTACGTGCGCCTTGCGCGCGCGGCGGTCGACCACGGCACGCTCTGGACGGGCTCGAAGGAGGAGGTGCGGCGTCTCGTCTCCTTCAAGGGGCTCGAGCATCTCCTCAATCCGGAGAACCGCCCGGTGATCGTCGTCTCGCCCCACTTCGCCGGGCTCGACGCCGCCGGCATCGCCCTCAACACCTACGTGCGGGG
Source organism: uncultured Sutterella sp. (assembly GCA_905198475.1). Taxonomy (GTDB): domain Bacteria; phylum Pseudomonadota; class Gammaproteobacteria; order Burkholderiales; family Burkholderiaceae_F; genus Sutterella. Next base: position 70,528 of record CAJKCQ010000003.1, read on the forward strand.
CGTGTCGCTCTACCAGAAGCAGAGCAACCCGGTCTGGGACAAGGCGCTCCTCAAGGGGCGGCTGCGCTTCTCAAACCCGGTGCTCATTGCCAAGACGGGCAACAACGACCTGCGGCCCGTGATGAAGGCGATGCGCGAGGGACTGCCCTTCTACTATCTGCCCGACATGGACCACGGCCGGCGCAACTCCATCTTCGCGCCCTTCTTCGGCGTCGAAGCCGCCACCATCCCGATGGTCTCGCGCCTCGCGCGCGTGATGCGCGCGAAGGTCCTCTGGTGCATCGCTACGATGACCGACGAGGGCTACAGCGTTGAGATCACTGCGCCGCTCGAGAACTTCCCGACGGCGGATCCGGCGGCCGACACGGCGCGGCTCAACCGCGAGCTCGAGGGCTACATCCGGCGCCACCCCGACCAGTACCTCTGGGTGCACCGGCGCTTCAAGACCCGGCCCGAGGGTGAGCCGTCGGTCTACTAGGCCGCGGCAGACGAACCGAACTTTTCTTCCTCAAGAGGTTTCCAGGGCGATGAAAGCCATCCACTTCACCAAAATGCAGGGCGCGGGCAACGACTTCATCGTGCTCGACGCCGTCGCTCAACCCCTCGACGTGACGCCCGAACTCGTGCGGCGCCTCGCCGACCGGCGTTTCGGCATCGGCGCCGATCAGCTGCTGCTTCTCGAGAAGCCCCTTCATGAGGGCGAGCCGCTGCGCTACCGGATCTTCAACAGCGACGGCGGCGAGGTCGAGCAGTGCGGCAACGGCGCACGCTGCATCGGCCGCTTCGCGCTCGAGCGCGGATACGCCTCGGGGAGCTCCATTCCCTTCCAGACGATGAAGGGCCGCATCTCGGTCGGGCGCGAGGCTGACGGCCGCATGGTCGCCGACATGGGCGAGCCGGGGTTCGAGCCCGAGCGCATTCCGCTGCGCATCGAGGGGCTCTTCTCGCGCCTCGAGGGGCGCCTGCCCGTCTACCGGGTCTACTGCCCGGACATCGACGGGGACGTGGAGTTCTCCGCCGCGACCATGGGCAACCCGCACGCCACGGTCTTCGTGGACGACGTCGACGAGGCGCCCGTCGAGGTGGTCGGGCCCTTCCTGCAGCGCCAAAGCTTCTTCCCCGAGAGCGTCAACGTGGGCTTCGTCGAGCGCCTCTCGGCCTCTTCGGCGAAGATCCGCGTCTGGGAGCGCGGCCCGGGCGAGACGCTCGCCTGCGGCACGGGCACGAGCGCGGCGATGGCCTCCGGTCTGATGCGCGGGCTCTTCGACGCGCGCGTCGAGTTCGCCGCCCGCGGCGGCGCGCTCGCCTGCGCCTGGACGGGGCCGGGCGCCACCCTGAAGCTCATCGGCCCGGCCGAAGTGGTCTTCACCGGCACGATTGAAATCTGACACCCCATTCACACAAACAAACGACGGAATACAAAAAATGGCCGACCTCATTTTGAAGGCGGGCAAGGAGAAGTCGCTCCTGCGCCGCCACCCCTGGGTTTACGACACCGCCGTGCAGCGCGTCGTCGGCAAGCCCCAGCCCGGCGAAACCGTGCGCGTGCTCGCGAACAACGGCAGGTTCCTCGCCTGGGCGGCCTTCTCGCCCGCCTCGACCCTGCGGGCCCGCTGCTGGTCGTACGACGAGAAGGACGTGATCGACGACGCCTTCATCGAACGGCGCCTTCGCGAGGCGATCGCCGCCCGCGCGCCGCTCTTCGCACGCACGAACGCCGTGCGCGTGGTCTTCGGCGAGGCCGACGGCCTGCCCGGCCTCATCGTGGACCAGTACGGCGACTGGCTCGTGACGCAGTTCCAGGCCGCCGGCGTCGAGGCGTGGCGCCCGCTCATCGGCCGCGTGCTCATGGAGGCGACGGGCGCCCGCGGCGTCTTCGACCGTTCCGACGCGGCGACCCGCCAGCGCGAGGGTCTGGAGATCCGCGCCGGACTCCTTGCGGGCGAAGAGCCCCCGCAGGCGATCGAGGTGGTCGAGGACGGCGTGAAGTACGGCGTTGACGTGCGCGTCGGGCACAAGACGGGCTTCTACATCGACCAGCGCGAGAGCCGCCTCACGGTGCAGCGCGTCGCGGAGGAGTTCCGCCGCGTGCACGGCCGTGGCATGCGCGCGCTCAACTGCTTCTGCTACACGGGCGGCTTCTCACTCGCGCTCCTCAAGGGCAGCGCCGACGAGGTGGTCTCCGTGGACTCCTCCGAGGAGGCGCTCGCCATGGCCCGCGCCAACGCCGAGCGCAACGACTTCAGCGGCCGCGCCGAGTGGATCTGCGAGGACGTCTTTACCTGCCTGCGCCGTCTGCGCGACGCGGGCGAGCACTTCGACCTCGTGATCCTCGACCCGCCCAAGTTCGCCTCGAGCCACTATCATGTGGACCGCGCCGCCCGGGCGTACAAGGACATCAACCTCAACGGGCTGAAGCTTCTCGAGCCGGGCGGACAGCTTTTCACCTTTTCGTGCTCGGGCGCGGTGGACGTGGATCTCTTCCAGAAGATCGTCGCCGGCGCCGTCATCGACTCCCGGCGCAACGTCTGGGCGGTTGGCCGCTTCGGCGCGGGTGCGGATCATCCGCTCCTCATGACCTGTCCCGAGGGCGAATATCTCAAGGGCATGCACCTCGCCGTGCGGCCCTGACGCCGGCGGAGCTCCGCCGGGCGGCCTTCCTCACGGGCGGCCGCCCGGAGTCCTTCTGAAGCCGCCGGCCTCTTCGGAGGAATATACGAATGCAGGTAGAAGAATCCCAGTCGCCGGAGATTCCGGTCACCATTCTCACGGGCTTTCTGGGTGCGGGCAAGACCACGCTGCTCAACCGCATCCTCAAGGAGAACCATCAGTTCCGCATCGCCGTGATCGAGAACGAGTTCGGCGAGGAGAACATCGACAACGATCTGATCGTCACCGAGAACAAGGAGCAGATCGTCAACATGAGCAACGGGTGCGTGTGCTGCACGATCCGCGGCGACCTCTCGCGCGTGCTCACCGATCTGCGGCACCGCCGTGAGCGCGGCGACCTCGACTTCGACTACGTCGTGCTCGAGACGTCGGGCGTTGCGAACCCCGGCCCCGTCGCGCAGACCTTCTTCATGGACGACGCCGTCGCGCCCTTCTTCCGCCTCGACGGCGTCGTGACGGTCGTGGACGCCAAGTACGGCTCCAAGACGCTCGACGAAGAGGCCAACGCCCGCGACCAGGTGGGCTTCGCCGACCGCATCCTCGTCTCGAAGTGCGACCTCGTCACGCCCGAGGAGCTCGCGGCGCTCGAAGCGCGCCTGCGCGGCATGAACGCCCGCGCCCCGATCCGCCGCGTCAACATGGGCGACTGCCCGGTGGACGTGGTGCTCAACATCGCCGGCTTCAACATGAACGACGTTCTCGACGTGGATCCGAAGTTCCTCAACGACGACCACCATCTGCACCATCACAACGACGACATCCACTCCTTCGTCTTCGACTCCGACAAGCCCTTTGATCCGCAGAAGCTCGAGCGCTACCTCATGTCGCTCACGAGCGTCTACGGTCCGGACCTGCTCCGCTACAAGGGCGTGCTCTATGTGACGGGCACGGACCGCCGCGTGGTCTTCCAGGGCGTGCACATGCTCGCCGCCGGTGACGTGCTCGGTCCCTGGGGCGACGTCAAGCCCGCCTCGCGTCTGGTGTTCATCGGACGCAACCTTCCCGAAGAGGCGATCCGCAAGGGCCTGACCACCTGTCTCGCCTGAAGCCCCGTCTTCTGCGGCTACCGGGCGTACCACCCCCATCGGGGGTGGTACGCGCTTCCCGCCGGCAGTGGCACCGCCAGGGCGATTGCATGACTTTCAAAAGCTGAGCATCGCTCGGAACCTCTGAAATAT